>CAMNHX010000155.1 GCA_946539945.1 uncultured Desulfobulbus sp.
ATTTTGGAGAGGTTTGCAGAGATTTGATTAAGTTTCAAGTAAACAGTTCAAACCCGCGGAACCAGACTACAGCTTGCCCATCGGCAAAAAAGAGCGGGGTTGTTCTGCCCGCTCTTTTTGTTTCCCTTTTCCGAGAAAAGAACATGGACCCGCAAACCCTGCCCCAGCCAGAAAGGGAACTCTACGAACATATTCACAGCCGCGCCAAGGTCCACTTTGAACCGCTCTCCGTGGCTGGCCATCGGCTGAACATTTTGCGCATGACTGATCTGGAAGAGATCCTGGGCGGCAAGAATCCGCTCAAGGACGTTTCCTCCTTTCCCTTTTGGGTGAAGATCTGGGAAGCCTCGCTGGTTCTGGCCGACTTTCTCGCAAGCAGGCCCGATGCAGCAGGCAAAACGCTTCTGGAACTGGGCGCAGGTTTGGCTGTTCCTGGTCTGGCAGCAGCAGCCTCTGGGATGCAGGTAACTTTGAGCGACTATGAACAGGAAATTCTGGACTTTGAGCGGGTAAGTGCGGCAGCCAGCAAGGTGACAGCCACGTTTACACTGCTGGACTGGAAAAATCCACCTGCCGACCTGCCGCGCTTTGACGTTCTGGCTGGAGCGGAGATCCTGTTTCGCGAGGAGTTTTTCAAGCCGCTTCTGGCCATCATGCGCCGTGCCCTGAAACCGGACGGGGTCATCTACCTGGCCCATGACGTGCGCCGCCAAAGTCTGGGACCTTTTCTGAAACTGGCCGAGCGGGAATACCTCATCTCTGCCAGCAAGAAACGGTTGAAAACCTTGGAAAAAGATACCTTTATCATTTTGACCCGACTCAAGCCGCGAGGGTGAGACTTTGTCAGGAGATTGCATCATGCAAGAGTATAAAAACAGAATGAATGAAATATTGCAGAAAATTGAAGAAGATACCCGAAGATTTCTGGAAGAAAATCCGTCATTGGAATTTTACTCTGTTGGTTTTGACTGTAGCTCTGAATATGCACGGATATTATTATGCTTTAATACTGAAGATGCGTTTCAGGAGACTTTGAAACAGTATCAGAAAAAATATGGAGATTCCTATAAGAGTGAGGAATCTGTTTGCCGCCTGCGATTTAATACCGGAGACTGGGAATATCAAGGAGTTTCGGAATACACGATTTTCAGTGGAGAGGAGTTGCTGGAAATGTATAAGGATGA
Organism: uncultured Desulfobulbus sp.; assembly: GCA_946539945.1. Lineage (GTDB taxonomy): Bacteria > Desulfobacterota > Desulfobulbia > Desulfobulbales > Desulfobulbaceae > Desulfobulbus. The sequence goes on from CAMNHX010000155.1 coordinate 1,185, forward strand.
CTACAAGGAAATGGCTGTTGGTATGAAAAATATTGATTATCAGTTTATATGGAACTTTTGTTTGGAGGAAATGAGTCAGGATGAACACGAGAAAATTTGTACTGATATGATGGATTTTAACCGTCAACTGATGTTGAATTTCTGTAAAACTCAATGTTTTAAGTCAATTCCAAAGACAGAAAATTTCCAACCGATTTGTATAGACCATGATGAAGATGAACTTGATGCGTTGAAACGAACAAAACAGGTGCTTCAATCCGGAACCTTTCAAGAAATTTGATTTGTTTGAATACTGTTGATATAGGCAATATGTATCCCCTCAATCTGAATCTGCAAGGTCATCCGGTCCTGGTGGTTGGCGGTGGTCGAGTGGCTGAACGCAAGGTTCAGGGTCTTCTGGAGGCCGGGGCAGATGAGGTGCGCGTGGTCAGCCCGGAACTGACGCCTGCCTTGCAGGAACTGGCGCAAGCTGGTCGTGTGCGCTGGCAGGCGCGGCCCTTTTGCGCTGAAGACACGGCAGACGCCGTGCTGGTCTTTGCTGCCACGGACGATCCAGAGGCGCAGCAGGCTGTGGTCCAGGCGGCGAGGAATGCGGGGGCTTTGATCAACGTGGCAGACGCTCCAGAAGCCTGTGACTTTCAGGTTCCGGCAGTGCTGCGGCAAGGTGAGATTCTGTTGTCAATAGCCACTTCCGGGGCCAGTCCGGCGCTGGCCGCTGCCCTGAAACGCCAGCTTGCCCGGGAGATTGGGCCGGAATACGCTGTGCTGACCCGGATTCTGGCCGCGCTCCGGCCTTTGGTCGTGGCTCTGCCGCTTTCAGGCGCAGAGAAAAAGATGCTGTTTCAAAAACTGCTGGAGAGCGATATAGTCCCTTGGCTCCGGGATGGTCGGAAAGGCCGGGCTGCCGCCCATGTTGCCGCAGTGTTTGCCCCCTTTTTCCCGGTCGGGCCGGTGCTGGACCAACTCCCTGATGCACCCTGGATAGACGCTCCATGACAAGCTTTTCCTTTCTCCTCTTTCTGGCCAGCCTGGCCCTGTACATGCTGGCTGCTGCTGCCTATCTGGTCTTCTTCTTCAAGGAGCAGACCGAAGTGCGGCAGAAGGCCCGGCAGCTCTTCATGACTGCCTTTACCGTGCAGGCCCTGGGTTTTGCGGCCCGGTACTGCACCGGCGGTTATACGCCCATTGCCACAGTGCATGAGACCCTCTCCTTCTTTGCCTGGGGACTGGGCTGCTGCTACCTGACCCTCTGCTGGCGCTTTTCCGTGAAAAATCTGGGGGTCTTTGTGAGTCTTCTGGTCCTGCTCCTCATGCTCGGCGCAGCCCTGGCTTCACGGGATCTCATTCTGCCCTCGCCCACCCTGCAATCTGTCTGGCTGCCGATTCATGCCTCGCTCTCGCTTCTGGCCTACAGTTTCCTTGCCCTGGCTGGCATTGGCGGGCTGATGTACCTCTTGCAGGAACGCACCATCAAACGCAAGCAGTTTGGTCTTTTGTACAGCCGCCTGCCCTCTTTGGAAGCCCTGGACAAGCTCAACCACCACAGTTTGAGTGTGGGTTTTGCCTTGCTCACACTGGGCATGATTACCGGCTCTCTCTGGGCCAAACAGGCGCACGGCGCATACTGGAGCTGGAATCCAACTGAAACCTGGGCGCTGGCAAGTTGGCTGCTGTACGCAGGACTTTTTCACCAGCGCTTTACTGTGGGTTGGCGCGGACGCCGGGCTGCCTGGTTCAGTCTGGTCGCGCTTGCGCTTGCGATCTTCACCTTTTGGGGCGTGGCAGTGCTGTTCGCCGGGTATCATGGCCAATTCTGAAACCATTGCGCTGATTGGCGTCAATCACAAGACAGCGCCCCTGGAACTGCGAGAACGACTGGCCTTCCACGAAGGCTACGAGCCTCCTCTCGCTTCGCTGTCCGGGCTGGAGGAACTGAAAGAGTACTATCTGCTCTCCACCTGCAACCGGGTGGAGATGGTCTTTGTCTGTACCGACACCGCCAAGGCGCGTTCTGCCCTGTTGACTGCGCTCTTTGCGCCCGGGATCAGCGAGGACGAACTTGCACCCCACCTGTACCAGTATGCAGGCAAGGAGGCGGTGGAGCATTTGTTCCGGGTTGCAGCCAGTCTGGATTCCATGGTTGTGGGTGAAGCGCAGATTCTGGGACAGCTCAAGACCGCCTACAGGGCAGCAGCCCAAGCCAAAGGCACGCGGCTCATTTTGAACCGGCTCCTGCATAAGGCCTTTTCCGTAGCAAAACGGGTACGCACTGAAACGCGCATCGGGGCCAGTGCGGTGTCCATCAGTTACGCTGCCGTGGAACTGGGCCGCAAGATCTTTGGTGATCTCACAGGGAAAAAGGCGCTGCTCATTGGTGCGGGCGAAATGGCGGAACTGGCTGCTGAACACCTCTTGACCCACGGTGTCAGTTCGGTCACCGTGGCAAACCGTACTTTGGAGCGGGCAGTCGCGTTGGCGCGGCGCTTTCACGGTCAGGCTGTGGGACTGGCGGAAGTGCCGGAACAGCTTGGTCAGGTGGATGTGATCATCAGTTCCACTGGTGCGCCTGATCTCATTCTGCGCAAGGAAGAGGTGCGCGGTGTAATGCGGGGGCGTCGAAACCGACCCCTGTTCTTTATCGACATTGCCGTGCCCCGTGACCTGGACCCTGCCATCAACGAGTTGGACAACGTCTATCTGTATGACATTGACGACCTGCAAGGCGTGGTGGACCTGAACAAGGCAGACCGTGAACGCGAGGCAGTGAAGGCAGAGCGCATTATTGCCGAAGAGGTGCTGAAGTTCGAGCGCTGGCTGGAAAACCTGGAGACCACACCCACCATCAGGCAGTTACAGGCGCAGGTGGAGGCCATGGTGCGGCTTGAGACGGCCAAGACCGCAAACCGTTTGAATCTGCACAGTGAGGCAGACCAGGCTGCGCTGGACCGTATGGCCCAAGCCCTTGCCAATCGCCTGCTGGCCAATCCGCTGTGCTATCTGAAGGCCGATACACGGCGGATAGGGCTTCAGGAGCGCATTCATCTGGTGCGCAGCGTGTTTGCCCTGGATGAGATTGCGGAGACCAGACCAGAAGAGTCTCCAGTTGCATCTGGCGCAGGACCGGAAAGAGGCAAGGCATAGGACTTGAGCGCATCGTTCCGGCGGGTGATGTGTCGGGTTCCTGGAGCCACTTCAAACGGTGCTGGCAACACAAGGGATGACATGGCTTTCAGAAGTACCGAACAGGCGACACAGAGCGAGGCAGACAAGAAGCGGGCAGCCCTTCTGGCAGACGAACTCCTTCTGATACAGAGCAGCGGCGAACTGCCAGAACCGGCTTTGCACGGAAGCCTGTTTTATTTACAGGAAGCCGAAGACGGCCCGCGCCTGCACCTGACACGGGAAGAACGGCGCGAACTGGAAGAGGCAGCGGCTCGTTGTTACGAGAATATCATCCGCCGCGACTTGAACCTGGAAAACCGGGACCAACGCCGTTTTCGTGGTCTTGCCCGTGCTTGGGTCAACTGGCAACGCTACACTCGCTTCTGCGCCCGCTCCGGGCTGACGATCTGCAGTACCTTTCAGGCAGAAGCAGGCAGGGCGCTTGTTTCCTATCTGGTTCAGGAAGGCGCGGAAGTGGCACGAGGCGAGCGTGACTCCTCAATCAACTGTCTGGTCTGCGACCTGCACGAACTGGCAACAGCCTTGCAAACTGCCGACCAGCTCCCATCCGGCTGGGAAAACTTGTGTCCGCAGGCAGTGGAGTCTTGAACCGTGCTTCGCACTGAAGGGAAGCTTGCAAAATAGCCGACGAGTTGAATTGCTATTTTTGTAACTTACCGATTTTCCT
>CAMNHX010000156.1 GCA_946539945.1 uncultured Desulfobulbus sp.
TGGAAAGCCTTCAGCGCTTCGCGCTTCAGAATGACAGTAAAAAGACAAAACGGAACCGCTTTAACCCGTTTTGATCAGGCATAAACACGAGAAGCCCTGCGGTGCACACCGCTGGGCTTTGTGTTTGCGGGCGATTCCAGCGTCCGGCGGGAACGGGAATTTTCGGGAATTGCACCCAAAAAAATTACCGCCCGAAAGAGCGTAAGCCCTTGAATATACTGGCGCGCCCGGAGGGATTCGAACCCCCAATAACCGGATTCGAAGTCCGGGGCCTTATCCATTGGGCAACGGGCGCGGCAAAGCTGGTATCAAATTTCTGTAAAGTCTGCAGGCTGGTGACGCAGATACTTCAAAAAGCGCGGTTTCTCGTTGCAGTTGGCATACGCATCGTCCGGGCTGATCTGGTGCTTGGTCAGCAAGTCTTCAATGGCGTCGTCAAGCGTCTGCATACCGTACTTTTTACCGGTCTGCATGGTGGACAGAATCTGGAAGGTCTTGGACTCGCGGATCAGGTTGCGCACAGCTGGCGTGCAGATGAGGATCTCCAGTGCAGCCACGCGGCCCTTGATGTCCGTGCGCTTGAACAGAGTCTGCGAAACCACGGCCTTGAGTGCATCCGACAGGGTGGACCGCACCTGGCCCTGCTGGTTGGCCGGGAAAATTTCGATAACGCGGTCAACGGTTTTCATGGCGTTGATGGTGTGCAGCGTGCCGAAAACCAAGTGACCGGTCATGCTGGCCTCCATGGCCAGGGCCACGGTTTCCAGGTCGCGCATTTCGCCTACCAGAATAATGTCCGGGTCTTCACGGAGTGCACCGCGCAGGGCAGCGGAAAAACTCTTGGTGTGCGTGCCCACCTCGCGGTGATTGATGATACAGTTCTGGCTCTTGTGGACAAACTCGATGGGGTCTTCAATGGTGATGATATGGTGTTTTCTGGTCCGGTTGCACTCATCCACAATGGCTGCCAAGGTGGTGGACTTGCCGGAACCGGTCGGCCCGGTGACCAGAACCAGACCCTTGGGGAGCTGCGCCAGACGGGCTATAACCTTGGGCAGGCCAAGCTGCTCGCAGTTGAGGATCTTGCTGGGAATTTCGCGGAACACTGCGCCAATGCCGTTCTTCTGCTGGAAGAAGTTGCAACGGTAGCGGGCCAGTCCCGGAATCTCATAGCCAAAGTCCATGTCCCCGCACTCTTCAAAGACCTTGATCTTGTCTTCAGGGCACACTTCGTAGAGCATATTTTTCAGACCGTCGTTGTCCAGCACGCGGAACTTGACGCGCTCCATTTCGCCGCGAATACGCAAGACAGGCTGTTGTCCGGCCATCATGTGCAAGTCGGAAGCGCCCTCGTCGTTCATGAGTTTGAAAAAAGCGTCAATCTGAGCCATGTTTTCTCCTGAAAAGTCTATTTGCCGGTTTTGCCGGAGTTCTTCGGGGAACCTTTCTTTGCTGTCCCTGAAACTTTGCTGGCGGATGAGCTGGTTTTGCCGTCAGCAGTTTTGGCGGCTTTGCTCCTGCTGGCCTTGGCTGCTTTGGCCGTTGCGGTTTTGTCGGTTTTCGCCTTGCTGGTCTTGGCAACTTCGGCAACTACCGGGTGAACGATGCCCTTGTCGGCCTTGCTCTTGCCAGCCTTGGCAGCTTTGCTGGCAGCCTCCTGGGCTGCGTGCAGACCTGCCAGCGCCTTGGCAACCGCTTCGCCAAATTTGCCGCTGATTGTATGCAATTTTCTGGCCCTGTTCAACCAGTAGCGCGCCCGTTTGATATTCTTTTTTTGCAGATAGACCTGCGCGGCCAGCCACATACCCTGCGCATCCGCCGGAGCCAGATTCAGGCATTCCTCTATGGCCTGCGCAGCAGCATCCAGATTGCCCGCATCCAGATAACAGTCCCCCAACATGCGCCAGAGTTCGGCATCGTCCCGCTTCAGGCGCACAGCCTGCTGGCAGAGATGCAGCCCCAATTCCCGCCCCTCGCCGTTCAGGCGGTAGAGTTCGCCCAAATGGGCCATGACTGTAGCGTCCTGTGGGGCCAGCTTCAAGGCTTTCTCAAAGGCAGACATGGCCTCGTCCCGATGCCCGACACCCTTGAGCGCCAGACCGTGCTGGCGGTGGTACAGGGGATCTTGAGCAACACCGCCTTCCACAGTCTTCCATTGGGCCAGGACATCCAGGGCCTTTTCGTAGTTCTTCTGCTCAAGGTGGAGCTGGACCAGCGACTTGAGCAATTCCCGGGGCATTGGCTCATCCGGTGGAAAGGCTGCTCGTGCCTTCTCAAGACTGGCCAGGGACTCCACGTTTCTGCCCTTGTGCAAAAGGATATAGCCCAGATTGGCCAAGGCCATGTGGTTGTTCGGCTCAAGGGCCAGCACCTGCCGGAAGCATTCCGTAGCCTGGTTTTCCTGGCCATAAGCCACCAAGGTCACGCCCAGACTGTTCAGGAGGTTCACATCGTCCGGCTTCAGGCGCAGTCCCCGGCGGTACTCCAGAATGGCCTGACGGTAGTCGCCCTCTTCAAAGAAGGAGTCGCCGCTGACGTTCAGGCTCAAGTGGTCAAGGACCACCATCTGTCCCGGCCCCAGCAGGGAGGCGTGCAACAGTGCCTTGAAGCAGTTGGCTGGCGTGTACTTCTTGGGATAGTCCAGACAGGGAAAGCCCGCAATACCTACGGAAATCGGCATGTCGGGCAGGGCCTCCTGCAGGGACTCGCGGATGGCCGCGACCTTGTCAGCCACGCCAGCGGGCAGTTGTCCTGGAAAAAAGCAGACCAGGGTGCGCTCATCGTCCATCCACAAAACCGGCGTGTTCTTCTGAATCTCGATCTGCGAAACCCAGACGTAGCTTGGGCCTTCCGGTGCGCTTTCCAGACGGAAAATGGCAATGGAAAAGGTCTGCTCGCCCTGCCACTTGCGTTGCAGATGGTGAAAGACCTCGTTGTCAACCAGCCGGAAACGGGTGACGCGGCGTTCCCGACCGTCCAGATCCACCCCGCAGACCAGGCCGAAAGGTCCCTGCTTGCCAGCCTTGTCCAGATAGTGCTGGAAACCGGCCAAACCGCTTTCCGCAAAGATGGCGTGCGCGTTTGCCGCGCCAAAATACACGAACTGGGCGCAGCGCAGACCTTCCTGCTTGAGTCGCCACTGCACCAGCCGGGCGCTCCGACGGGCAGAGGCCAGGATATTTTCTCCTTCAAAGGTAGGCTTGAGTACGGCAAAGAGTCCGTAACCGCAGAAGAAGATCGGAGCACCCGCATACTGGCGCAACAGTCCGGCAAACTCGGCTGTATTTTGCAGGGTTTCTCCCAGATTCTTGCCTCGCCCGCTTTGCGCCAGAAAGAAAGCGTCGTTTGGACAGGAGGCCAAGGCAAAACCCAGGGCACGAGCATTATAGAGACCGGTTTCGCTGTCAATAAAGGCGGGCCGGATTTGTGAGAGAATGTGGACCACGCTTTCTCCCTGCTCCAGGAGCCAGCCGTCCGAGATCTTTTCCGCCAGTGCGCCGTCTTCGGTTTTCAGGCGCAGAATGACGCAGCGGTTATCGCTCAAGGTCAGGGGCAGAAGCAGGCTGTGCTGTCCTGCCACAGGTTCAGGCGGTGGGCCTGCGGGCAGGAAGTCCGGGTCCAGTCCGGCAGGAAATAGAAAGGCAATGGCATCCAGAAAGGGCCGGGCCAGAAGCTGGAAATCAGCGGGACACAACACTTTCTGGGCAGCGGCGGATTCAGCGACAGCCTGGGCAGGGAGCGTAAAATCAGTCATAAGAAAGCCTGTTGCAATGAGTTGAAGGGTGAGCTGCTTTTTCCTGGGCAATGGCGCACCTGTCCCAAGAAAGGGAATATCCGATGGCGTCGCGGGTCCAGTAGGGAATCGCGGCACAAAAGGTCTGCCAGCTGGTGAACCGTCAGATTTTGGGGTCTCTGCCGCCCCTCAGCCCGCGCATTGACCAGGTGTTCATCTGGCGGCTCAAGCGGTGTCGGGCTGCTCAACCCGCAGCTTCAGACAAGGCTGGACACGGGACAGGATGCGCAAGGCGCTGTTTGTCACATCTGGTGGTTTGACAAAAGATTTCAAGCTCGTTTTTGCCGACTATGGAGAAAAGAAATAATTACCATTTTACATTTTATGCAGGTCTCGCGTAAAATTGCAAGGACTTGCACAAAAGAAGATGCGTCTGCGCATCCGGGGCGGGCTTCAGGACTGCCCCCACAGAATTCCAAACACTTGAGGAGACACGCATGAAACACACTGTTCTGCTGACTGGTCTGGCTGTTCTGTTTATGAGCGCCGAAGCGCTGGCCCTTTCAGAGAGTGATATTCAGACCTTTTACAACGAATCCGCAGAGTATCGCAGGGCGGACAGGGCCGTTAAAGAGGCCCAGGACAAGGTCATGGCAAAGGGCACTGCCGCGCAGATCGGCGCCTTGCGCGAATCGCAACGCTACTGGCTGGGCAAGGGGCGTGACACGGCGGTGGCCAGCATTCCTTCCAGCCTTCCACCTGCCCAGAAATACGCGCTGGTGACCAAGGTCCGGGCAGTCAAGATGCAGGCTTTTGCGCGGCAGGCTGAAAATGGGGACAAGCCCATCACCCTGACAGGCAAGGCCGCCCGACTCAACGATCAGGACAGGGGAGGCTGGGGCATCTGCACCCAGACCGGGATCAAGACCGCTACCCAGTCAAGCTGCTTCTACGTGGCCCTCTACAGCGATCTGGAAGGGGATGAATCCACACGCGCCATGCTGGAGGAGGCTGTGGAGACAGGCAGACAGCTTGCCGTGACCGGTCAGTTGGAATCGCCTGAAGGTTTTCTGTTCAAGACCGTGAAGATTTCCGGTGCGCCAGAGGAAGAGGAAAAGACCCGGGCAGCGGGAAGCGGGGAGGGCGGGAAGGCGGTACAGCCAGCGACCAAGGGCGGCAAATAGGAGAAAAGCCAAGGCGCAGGCAGCAAGAGGCAGTTTTCCGTTCTGCAAAACTTACGCAAACCTGATCAAATCTATCCAAACGTGATCGGT
>CAMNHX010000157.1 GCA_946539945.1 uncultured Desulfobulbus sp.
TTGGAGATTTTTTGAATGTTATCAAAATGTTACACTTGTGTAAACACCCCCTAGCACGCGGAAAGCCTCTTGCCTCCTCGGTAGTCTTGGAGATTTTTTGAATGTTGTCAGAATGTTACACTTGTGTAAACACCCCCTAGTTTTATGGTTCTAAAGTCAAAACGGAAACGCTCTAGACTTTTACCGTGCTATCGCACTGAAAAGTCATGCTGAATGAAGCGACTTTTCAGTGCGAAGCACGGTAAAAGTCCATCTCCTACCGCCTTCCCGGTATTCTCCATGACTGCTTTCACCGTGCTGGCGCACTGGAAAGCCTGAAGCGCTGAAGGCTTTCCAGCGAAGCGGTGAAAGTAACAGTTTTGCCAGCTGCCTTCGTCCAGAATGACAGAAAAGGTGAAAACGGAGACACTCTAACAGCTTGTTCTTTCATAAAAATCAGAACACGCACAGCCTGTGAGACAGCAATGGCGCATACTGACGATGCCCGCTGCCATGCCCGGATGTTTCACGAGTGAAAGCCGGGTGAACAAAGGGTAATACATCCACGAGAGCCGCCGTAAGTTCACGTCGGTTTTCACCTCTTGTTCAGGCTCCTTTTTTCAAAACTCCATGCCCTGACTGTTAAAGTAAGTCAGAATATCCTGGCGTACCTGTTCCGGGTTCACAAAGGCGCAGCCAATTTCCACGCCGTGTACGGAGCGGATGGTAGCCTTGGCGACAATGATGCGCCGCTCCCTGCCGACCAGTTCAAAGACAATGGTGATCAGCCAGCCTGGCTCAAGCTCGCAAGGCACGGACAGGGTAAAACCCACACCGCCTTCTGAAATGTCTCTCAAGGTGACCAACCCACCCAAGCCACTATCGCTCAAGACCGTGTACATACCCCGAATGGAAATGCTTTTGCGGTCAAATTGCCGGGCGTTCACGACTGCCAGAAAATGTTCGCCGCAGGAGCAGCGCACAGTGGACATATGGCTACCCTGTCCCTGAACCAGCGCGTCCAGATTGTATTCAAGCTGGCATTTCGGACAGGCAACCCGCACAGGATGGCTCTGCGCTGGGGAAGTGACAACAATCTGCATAGGTTTTTTTCTGTTTTGGGATGGATGAAACCGGATTGCCGGGCAACAGCCCAAAGCGTGCGGATCTGATCTTGGATGGTTGGAGTTGCAGCCTGGTTTCAGGAAAGCAGGAAGCCACCACCTGGAAACCCTGCTCTCCCTGTAGCGTAATGCGCCACACTCTCTTCTGCCGCAGTTTGCAGACACAAACATACAAGGAGAGACGGTGTATGCAACAAAAAAGGACAATCTACAAGGCAGCGCTTTACCTGCCCCACCTTAGAGCGTTTCCGTATTGATCAATACGGAAACGCTCTAATCTTTAAGGTGCGGTGAACTTCTCATGCTTGACCATATCCACAGGAGAGGAACCAGCCCTACGCACCGTCTGCCGTGAGGAGGCATAACAGCCCGTTGAAAAACGCTGTTCTGACAAAATCATCCCTAATAAAATCAAGGAGTTAGCGCCTGTATTTTGGAACAAAAACGAGTTTTTCAACGGGCTGATAAAGACAATCCTTTGTCAGCACCTCAACAAGGATGATGGCAAGATCCATACCTGTTTGTGAATACATCTTCTCAAATCCGGCCTTCCCACCAGGCAACTGTCGGGACTTCGCGTCCGGCCAGCACGCATTCCCCGATCCTGGGCGTGGCAAGCTGGAAAGGGCGATTCTTGCTGGCCGCGCACAGGCGCACAAAGGGATCGTCCCAACTGTGGTTGGCAATGCAGAAGCGTCCCGCGTGCGAGGGCAGAACCACGCGGGCACGCAAATCCTGGGCAGCCCGTGCGGTGTCCTCGGGCTTCATATGGATTTCAGGCCAGTTTTTGTCGTACTGGCCGCATTCCAACAGGGCCAGGTCAAAGCCGGAAAAGCGGGTTCCAATTTCTGCGAAGTGTGGCCCATAGCCGGAATCGCCGCTGTAGAAGAGGCGACGTTTCGGACTGTTCAGGGCAAAGGCGCCCCAAAGCGTGCGGTTCCTGGCCAGCATCCGGCCAGAAAAGTGCCGTGCTGGCAACAGATGCACAGTGCAGTCCCCGACTGTTGTCTGCTGGTTCCAGTCCAGTTCACGAATCCGCGCCCTGGAACAGCCCCAATCCTCCAGAATGCCGCCCACGCCCAAGGGACAAATCGCCAGCCGGATTTTGTTTTTCAAGGCCAGAATTGTGGGGTAGTCCAGATGATCCCAGTGATCGTGCGAGATCAGGAGCGCGTCCAACTCTGGCATCTCCTCCAAAGTCAGCGCTTTTGGTCCGATAAAGGCCCGGTTGAAGCAGGAAAAGGGCGCAGCAAAGTCGCTGAACACCGGATCAATCAGAAAGCGCCTGCCACCAAGCTGGACAAACCACGAGGAATGGCCCAGCCAGATAACCGCGTCCTGTGCCTGATCAAGCCCGCCCAAATCAGGATGCAGCACCGGCAGGGGTGCTTCCGGTTTCCGCCGCGGATGATCGCCAAAGTAAAAGTCCCAGAGTACGGACAGATTGCCAGCATTGTTGGAAATGGTTGTGGTGAGCTGCTGGTTGTGGAAGGCTCCGTCTGCAAAGTTGGGCGAACGGGCCAGCTGGGCCAGTTCTTCTCCGCTGGGCAGACGGCCAAAGCGCGGATGTCGGAAGACCGTCCAGAGACCGGGCGTCAATCCTGCCAGTAGCGCGGTCAATCCTCCCAAAAGCACGTGTCTGCGTTTCATTCCCTTTTCAGAGCTTCCTCCCCGACACCTCTGTTGGAGAAGAAGCGCTCCTCCTGATCTGATGATTTTTCTTCAAATCCGAAATCGCGTGTGGACAGGTCTGCCTTTTTCATGCAGATATTCCTGTTTTGTTCAGCAAAGCAGGAAGTTGTCTTCACAGGCCACTGATGAGGTCTGTGCTGTCTCATAAAATTAAAAAATTGAGGTCTTATCCGTAAATAGACACGAATTTATATCTCGCAGTTGCGGATATGCTTTAGAGCATTTCCGCTTTGTCTTTTTACTCCTTTAACTGCTTCGCTGGAAGACTTTCACCGCTTCGCTGGAAAGTCTGCATTTCCCGCTTCGCTGAAAGCTTTCCAGTGCGCCAGCATGGTGAACGCAGTCATGGAGAATACCGGGAAGGAGGCAGGAGATGGATTTTTACCGTGCTTAGCACTGAAAGACTTTTACCGTGCTTAGCACTGAAAGACTTTTACCGTACTTCGCACTGAAAAGTCTCTGCATTCAATATGACATAAAAAGCGAAAACGGAATTGCTCTAGCAGCAATCCGCTTTGGCTATAGCCCTCTCGCCAGCCCGTTCCCGTCATCACATATTGGCAAAGCGCTCCACTGCCTTGGTGAAGCTTTCTATGGTCGCCTCGGCGTCACCGTGTTCTATGCCGTCGCGCACGCAGTGCTTGATGTGACCTTCCAGCACGATCTGACCAACCCGGTGCAGGGCAGACTTGCAAGCGTTGATCTGGGACAGAATATCCTCGCAAGGGATGTCTTTGTCGATCATGCGATCCACTGCCTGGACCTGCCCGATGATCTTTTTCAGACGGGCGTGCAGCTTTGGAGCATCCATACACTGTTTCATAACGCTCTCCTTGGTAGTTGACAGGTTGCGCCCGGCTCCGGTTCATGGGACAACGGATCTGGTTCAGCGGCAGGCGGATGGCTCTTCAGGAATCCGCTCTTGCCAGCCCAGGAGAAAGGCTGCATTGACGATAACAAAAACCGAACCTGCATTATGCGCCAGTGCGCCGCTCACCGGTCCCAGCACTCCGAACCAAGCCAGCGCGATGGCCACGAAGTTCAGCAGTATGGAAAAGCCCAAATTGGTCTTGATGGTGCGCATCATGCGGCGCGACAGGGCCACAAGGTGTGGCAGTTCCGCCAGGTTGTCCTTCACCAGAACCAGATCAGCCGCATCGCAGGCGATGTCGCTGCCCACCCCGCCCATGGCTATGCCCACGTGAGCCGCCTTCAGGGCTGGGGCATCGTTGATGCCGTCGCCGATCATACAGGTATATTGGCCTGTTTTGTTGCTCGCGTCAATGTACGCCAGCTTGTTTTCCGGGAGTTGTCTGGCCAGGGCTTCAACAATCCCCACCTGCTCGGCAGCGACCCGCACAGCGCCTTCCTGATCCCCGCTGAGCAATACCGGTTGCACGCCTGCCGCCTGGAGCTGTGCAATGACTCTCCCGGCCTCGGGGCGTAGGGTGTCGGCAAGCAGAATACTGCCCGCATAGGTTCCCGCTACAGCCAGATGGATGCGGCTTGTGCCCTCACCGGGTCGAGTTTGTGCCTCTGGCAACGAAATACCTGCTTCGGCCAAAAAGGCGGCAGAACCGGCCAGTACCTCGCGTCCCTCCACTGTGGCGCTCACGCCGCGTCCGGGTTTCATGGCAAAAGCTGTGGCTGCAGGCAGAGGCTTGGCAGACAGACCATGTTGCACAAAGCCCCGCACAATGGCCTGCCCCAGCGGATGTTCGGACCGGGTTTCAGCAGCCGCAGCCAAGGCGTAGAGTTCGGCTTCAGGGAGCGTGAGGCTTTGAATCTCCCTGACTTCAGGCTTACCAAAGGTGAGAGTTCCGGTTTTATCGAAAACCATCCGCCGTACCTGGGCCAAGCGCTCCAGTGCGTCGCCTTCGCGGACAAGGAAGTGGTGTCTTGAGGCGTTACCTATGGCCGCAGTTATGGCAGTGGGCGTGGCCAGCACCAGAGCGCAGGGGCAGAAAACCACGAGTATTGTCACAGCGCGGATGGGATCACCAGTACAAACCCAAGCCAGGACTGCCGCAGTCAGAGCGGTCACGACGATCCAGGTGGCCCAGCGGTCAGCCAGACGAACGATCCTGGCCTTGCCCGCATCCGCGCTCTGTACCAGCCGCGCCAGTCGCTGCATAGCGCTGTTCTGCCCCGCTTTTGTGGCTCGCATATCAAAGGAACCTTGGGCGCTCACCGTGCCG
>CAMNHX010000158.1 GCA_946539945.1 uncultured Desulfobulbus sp.
GCTTCAGCCTCGGCCCGCTGGACAGCCTCTTCAGCGCGACGATCAGCTTCAGCCACCTGCCGCTTGAGCGCTTCCGCCTCCTCCTGACGTTTCTGCTCTTCCAGACGCTCCTGCTCTTGCAGACGCCGCAGTTCTTCCAGCCGACGCTGTTCTTTCACCTGTTCTGCCAGCTTCTGTTCCGCTTCTCGCCGGATACGCTCCTCTTCTTCCTGCCTGCGCTTTGCCTCCACCTGTTCTGCCAGCTTCTGTTCTGCCTCCTTGCGGATGCGCTCCTCTTCCTCCTGTTTCTTGCGCTGTTCTGCCAGTTTCTGCCGCCGTTCAATCTCCCGGGCGAGTTTCTTTTCCGCTTCCTGCTGCTGCCGCAGCCGTTCAGCCTGCAAACGGGTATCACGGGCCAAGCGCTGCTTGCGCTGCACCGGCGCAAGGGAGATCGGCGCTTTTTCAGGGGCTTCCTTGGTCTCTGCAGAGACAGGTTCCGCTTTGGATGCAGGTTCAGGCTGGGAGGCAGGATCCGGCTTTGCAGGCTGGGGCGGTGCAGCAGGTTGCGGCTTCTCCGCTTCAGGCGCAGGTTTTTCAGAGGCAGGCGGGGGAGGCGGCGCACTCTGCGTCAGTTCCGGCTTGGGCGGCGCAGGACTTTGTGCGCTCACCTCTCTGGTAGATGGGCTGGGCGCAGAGGATATTTCGCCCAAGGTCCGCATAATGTCAGGACTGGGCGGAGCCAGACTGACCACCACGGCCTCTTCCACAGGCAGATGGGCCTCCAGCAGGGGAGAGGCAAACAGCAAGAGTCCGGCCAGCACAGCGTGCAACAGCAGGGCCAGCCCCAGACCAGCAGTCCAGTGTTGGTTTTCGCGCTTCTGGAGGCGGAAAAAGTCCTTTTCGGTAAACAGAGGACCGGACAAGGGTTTTCCTCACTTTTTTCCCTGTTTGGGCAAGGTGACCATGCAGGGCTTTTCAAAACCGGCCCTGTGGATTGCGCTCAAGGTCTCCACAACCTGACCGTAAGGCACGCTCTTGTCAGCGTGCAGGTAGAGAGGCTGCTTTTTCTGCTCTTCAGGCAGGGTCTGCAGGACCTTGTACAGGCCCGGAACCGTGGTCTTTTCCTTGCGCAGATAGACTGCGCCGTCTTGGCGGATGCTCACGACCAGAGGCTTGTCTGTCTGCGGCAGGGGACGGGTTGTGGCTTCAGGCAGATCCACGTCAAGCCCCTGGGTCATCATGGGGGCTGCGACCATGAACACGATCAGCAGCACCAGCATGACATCCACCAGCGGGGTAACGTTGATGTCAGCCATAACGCGGCGGCGACGGCCAAAGCGGCCCTGTGGGTTTTCCATGACCTGCCTCAAGTGCGGGACAGGAGGTCCCGTTCCACCAGATTGATGAAATCCGTGCTGAAACTTTCCATGTTTGACTCCACCTCCACCACCCGGCTGGAAAAGTAATTGTAGAAGATGACCGCCGGAATGGCCACAGCCAGCCCGGCTGCTGTGGCGACCAGGGCTTCCGAGATGCCGGGCGCAACCACTGCCAGCGAGGCAGTGCCGCGTGTGCCGATTTCCCGGAAAGCGGTCATGATGCCCCAGACCGTGCCAAAGAGTCCGATAAAGGGCGTGGCACTGCCCGTGGTGGCCAAAAAGCCAAGAAAACGGGCCATGCGATCACTTTCCAGAAACTGGGCCTTGCGCACGGAACGCTTGAGGTTGTCCATAGTCGCAAGCTGCATTTCCAACGTAGGCGCGGACTGGGGCGCACTGTGCGCGGCCCCGATCTTTTTCAACTCATGGTATCCGGTGACAAAAACCGTGGCTTCAGGACTCAAGGGAAATTCACGGGCCACATCATAGGCGTCGTTCAGGGTGGCGCTGTCCCAGAAACTGTCCAGAAAGGCGGCAGAGGCTTTCCGGGTGCGGCGGAACATATACCACTTGGTCAGGATAATGGCCCAGGAGATCACGGAAAACAGCAGCAGCAGGACCATGACCAGCTTGACCACCAGCCCGGCCTTGGTCATCATTTCAAGAATGGAAAGTATGGAAGGTGTCACCGTACAGCCTTTTTGCGTTGAATGTTGAGGCAAAGTAGCATAAAAACGGACGCCAAACAGGAGTATCCTGTAGGCTCGCCCCGCAGAGAGCTGAAGCAGAACCAGACATACTACCACAAGGGCGCGGACTCTGTCGATTCTGATTTGCCGCTTCCGGCACGGGACAGCGGCTCTGGAACCTTTCTTTGCATAACGGCACGGCAATGACTCCAAACACTCTGTATGATACCGTGATTATCGGTACCGGCCCCGCAGGCATTCAGGCGGCCATCCACGCGGCCCGCAAGCAGACCAGCGTTCTGGTTTTGGGGCGGAGCGGCAATTCTGCCCTGTTCAAGGGCCACATTGAAAATTACGCCTTTGTGGATAGCGTGACCCCAGGAAGCGAGTTGCTGGCCAGGGGCATTGCCCAGGCCAAGGGCTTTGGCGCGGAATTTCTGGAAGAAGACCTGCTGCAACTGGCGCAGGAGGCTGACAGCAGCTTTCTGCTGAAGCTGGAAAGCGGGCGGGAAATCCGGGCGCGAACCCTCATTCTGACCATGGGCATTGCCAAGAAAAAACTGGGCGCAGAGGGTGAGCAGGAGTTTTTAGGGCGGGGCGTCAGCTACTGCGTGGACTGCGACGCCAACTTCTTCAGAAAGGCCACAGTCTGCGTGACCGGAGACCGCAGCGCGGCTGTGGACGGCGCACTGACCCTGCAAAAGATCGCGGCAAAGGTCTATCTGGTGACAGGGCAACTGGACATTTCAGAGGCACTCAAAAGACAGCTTGATGCCAGTCCGGTTGAGCAGATCAGGGGCAAGATTGTGGCCATCCGGGGCGAAAAACTGCGCGGCGTGCAGTCTGTGGAACTGGAAGGCGGCCAGACGCTGGCTGTGGATGGTCTCTTTATTGAACTGGGGTCCAAGGGCGCTCTGGAACTGGCTACCCATATTGGCGTGACCCTGGACAGCGAGACCATGCAGTACATTGCGGTCAACCGCCAGCAGGCTACCAACATCCCGGGTGTATATGCGGCAGGCGACATTACTGGCCCGCCCTTCCAGATGGCCAAGGCGGTGGGAGAGGGTTGCGTGGCTGGCATGGCTGCTGCTGCCTATGCCCGGGACCTGCGTCGGCAGACAGGGGGGAACTGACCAGGAGAGCAGCAGTGGCCTGTGGAAAAGCGGAGAAAAGATGGAGACGCTCTTGACTCCAGGGTGCTTGAAAAGGAAAATGCGTTAGAGGTCTTGTTCGCCCCTGTTCTTTGGGCCAGGACAAGACGGCGCGAACCCGCTTGCCTTTTTCCCTGTCTTCGCCTATCTTTTCCCTGTGAGAGCAGGGGCGCTTGCTGCTCCTGAATCCGGGAGAAATCCCCTGCCTGAAGGTGGGCGAGAAGTTCAACAACGTGAAGAGAACACTGGATACCCATTATGGATGATCGCGCCCGACTGAAAGAATTGCTTTTACTCAAATCCTGCCGTTCAGGTACTTTTACCCTAACCTCTGGAAAAGTTTCAGATTTTTATGTGGATGGCAAACAGACCACCTTGGACGCCGAAGGCGCGTATCTCTGCGGGCGTCTGCTGTTTGGCTTCATCCGCGAACACCCGGACCCCTTGAGCGCAGTGGGGGGCATGACACTGGGTGCGGATCCGCTGGTCACAGCGGTTTCCCTGGTCAGCTATCTGGAACACGCGCCCATTCCGGCCTTTATCGTGCGCAAGGAGGCCAAGGGACACGGTACAGGCAACTTTATTGAAGGCAAAAGCAATATGCAGCCCGGTGCGCTGGTTGCCTTGGTGGAGGATGTGGTGACAACCGGGGGCACGCTGCTGAAGGTCATTGACCGGGTGGAGGCGGAAGGCTTCCGGGTGGGCCTGGTTGCCACCATTGTGGATCGCGAGGAGGGCGGTGCTGCGGCCCTGCAGGAGCGCGGCTATCCGCTCAAAGCCATTTTTACCCGCAGCCAGTTGCTGGGCTGAAGCTGATCATGAAATGCAAGGAATGTCAGACCCCTTTGCAGGTAGAACGGCGCTGCCGCCAGGTGCGCCTGAAGTGTCCGAAATGCCAGAGGGAATATCATATTCACGAACTTGCTTCCGAGCTTGATTCGACCATGGAAAAGGAGCTGGAGAGATTCTCCTGTATAATCTATGACTGAAATCAAAAAGATACCACTCAAGGTCTATGTGCGGAGTGATGGTCGGGCGCGCCTGCTGTGCCCTGTTTGTGGTTTTCATCGTGAACTGGATGCGTCCAAGTTCCGCGGTAAGGCGGCCCAAGCCATGAATGCCCGCTGCCGTTGCCAGAATATTTTGAGTATTACCTTTGACTTCCGCAGCCACAAGCGCAAGGAAGTACAGCTGGACGGCTATTTCTCTTCCCTTGACCCGGATATTGACGTTTCCGGTAGCATGACGGTGTACAACATTTCCAGCTCTGGTCTCGGTTTTGAGGTGGCTGGCAGCCAGGAGCCGATGGTGGGGGTACGCCTGAAGCTCCAGTTCACCCTGGACAACCGGCAGCATACCAGAGTGGAGAAAACGGCAATCGTCAGGTCGGTCAACGAAGGTATGGTTGGCTGCGAGTTTGAGGAAGACGATATGCCCAACGGTGCCTTTGGCTTCTACCTGCGCGCCTGAAGATCGCCCGTCCCACAGCCGGAGTTGCTTCAAGTCCGGTAGCGGATTTCAACCCTGCCGCACCCGGGCAGAAACGCTGACCAAGGTTTTGAAGCGTCAGGGTCAGCGTTTTTGTCCGGGTGTTTTTTTGTCTTACTGTCTGCCAGGCGATAGAGCGGTTCCGTTTTCGCTTTTTCTGTCATGCTGAGCGAGGCGACTTTTCAGTGCGAAGCACGGTAAAAGTATTTCAGTGCGAAGCACGGTAAAAGTCCATCTCCTGTCGGTTTCCAGAATGTCGGCAAAAGCCTCTCCTGCCGCCTTCCCGG
>CAMNHX010000159.1 GCA_946539945.1 uncultured Desulfobulbus sp.
GGGAAATGCGTGAAACCGGTTCAGCCACCAAGCGCGCCAAGCTGGGCAAGCGGCTCAACGTGGTAGAGGCTTTTCGCGATTCCGGCAACCGTCCTGAATGGATGATTCTCACGGTCATCCCGGTGTTGCCGCCAGACCTGCGGCCTTTGGTCCCTCTGGAAGGCGGACGCTTCGCCACCTCGGATCTGAACGATCTCTATCGCCGGGTCATTAACCGCAACAACCGCCTGAAGCGGCTTCTGGAGCTGGATGCGCCAGACATCATTATTCGCAACGAAAAGCGTATGTTGCAGGAGGCGGTTGACGTACTCTTTGACAATGGCCGCCGGGGACGGACCATCACGGGTCCCAACAAACGGGCGCTGAAGTCGCTTTCCGATATGCTGAAGGGCAAGCAGGGACGTTTCCGCCAGAACCTGTTAGGCAAGCGCGTGGACTATTCCGGGCGTTCCGTGATCGTGGTCGGGCCGCATCTGCGCCTGCACCAGTGCGGTCTGCCCAAGAAAATGGCACTGGAACTGTTCAAGCCCTTTATCTACAGCCGTCTGGAACAGCGCGGTTGTGTGAGTACCATCAAAAGCGCCCGCAAGATGGTGGAAAAGGGCGCAAAGGAAGTGTGGGATGCGCTGGAAGATATTGTCCAGGAGTATCCGGTCATCCTGAACCGTGCGCCAACCCTGCACCGTCTGGGTATGCAGGCCTTTGAGGTCCTGCTGATCGAGGGCAAGGCCATTCAGCTGCACCCTCTGGTCTGCGCCGCCTTCAACGCCGACTTTGACGGCGACCAGATGGCTGTCCACGTGCCGCTGTCTGTGGAAGCGCAGGTGGAAGCCCGGGTACTGATGATGTCCACCAACAACATTTTGTCGCCTGCCAACGGCGGCCCTATCATCATTCCGAGCCAGGACATTGTGTTGGGTCTGTACTATATGACCCGTGAGCGCTTTGGCGTACCGGGCGAAGGTCTGGTTTTCGGCTCTCCTGCCGAGGCCCGTATTGCCTACGACCAGGGCGTGGCCCATATGCAGGCCCGGGTCAAGGTGCGGATGAAAAAGGACAAGGCACAGGACAATGATGAACAGATACTTGTGGAGACCACCATTGGTCGAACCTTGGTTGGCGAGATTCTGCCTCCTTCTGTGCCTTTTGCGCTGGTCAACAAGGAACTGTCCAAGAAAGAGTTGGCCTTTCTGATTGACTACACCTACCGTCATGCGGGCACCAAGGAAACCGTACTGCTGGCTGATCGGATCAAGGATCTGGGCTATGAACACGCCACCCGGGCCGGTATTTCCATTGCCATCAATGACATGAAGATTTCGGAGAACAAGCAAACCTTTGTCCTGGAATCCGAAGTGGAGGCGGCGGAGGTGGAACAGCAGTACGCAAGTGGCCAGATTACGGACGGCGAAAAGTACAACAAGCTGGTGGATATCTGGACCAAGGCCACAGTCAAGATCACCGACGAAATGATGAAAAATATGTCGGTGGATTTTGTGAAGAACCCGCAAGGCGAGATTGAGGAGCGCAAGAGCTTCAACTCTGTTTATATCATGGCTGACTCTGGCGCTCGCGGGTCCAAGGATCAGATTCGCCAGTTGGCCGGTATGCGCGGCCTGATGGCCAGACCAGATGGCAAGATCATTGAAACGCCTATCAAGGCCAACTTCCGCGAAGGTTTGAGTGTTCTGGAATACTTCATTTCCACTCACGGTGCGCGCAAGGGTCTGTCTGATACAGCCCTGAAAACGGCGAACTCCGGCTATCTGACTCGGCGTCTGGTGGATGTTGCCCAGGATTCGACCATTGTGGAAGAGGACTGCGGCACCATGCAGGGCACTCTGGCCGAACCGCTAATTGAGGGGGGTGAGGTCATCTCCCGTATTGGTGAGCGCATTTTGGGCCGGGTAGCGCTGGAAGATGTGATTGATCCGCACAGCAATGAGCTGATCGTTGCGGCAGACGAGGAAATCGACGAAGACAAGGTCGAAAAAATTGAGGCTGCAGGCATTGACCGGGTGATGATCCGTTCTGTTCTGACCTGCGAATCCAAGCGCGGCATCTGCGCAAAATGCTATGGCCGGGATCTGGGACGAGGACACATGGTCAACATTGGCGAGGCTGTGGGTATCATTGCTGCCCAATCCATCGGCGAGCCAGGAACCCAGTTGACCATGCGGACCTTCCATATCGGTGGCGCGGCCAGTGGTTCCATTGAACAGGCGGAAGTGCGCACCCAGCGCGGTGGTGAAATCCATTACAAGAACCTGCACGCCGTGCAAAGCGCTGAAGGCCATGACATTGTTATGAGTCGCAGCGCCGAAATTCTGATTCGCGATGATCAGGGCGCAGACCGCGAGCGTTTTCCTGTACCCTATGGCGCTACCATCGTGGAAACAGAGGGCAGGAAAGTTGAGCCTGGCACGGTTCTCGCGTTCTGGGACGCCTTTTCTTCGCCTATCGTTGCAGAGGTCGGCGGTGTGGTCAAGTATGGTGACGTGATTGAAGGCGAAACCATGCAGGAGCGCATCGACCGCATCACCGGCAAGACCAGCAAGGTCATCAATGCCACTGGCTTTTCCAAGCAGGTCAATCCGCGCATCAGCATCAAGGACAGCGAGGGCAGGACCATGACCCTGCCGGACGGTCAGCTCTTTGCCCGCTATCCTCTGCCTGCTGGTGCAGTGATTACAGTGGATGAGGGCGAGGAGATCAGCGCTGGCCATATTTTGGCCAAGATTCCACGAGAGACAACCAAATCCAAGGATATTACAGGCGGTTTGCCTCGGGTTGCGGAGTTGTTTGAGGTGCGCAAGCCCAAGGAACAGGCGGTTATCAGCGAAATCAACGGGCGCGTCACCTTCGGCAAGGACCTGAAGGGAAAACGCCGGGTGATCGTGGTGCCTGAAGTGGGTGAGCCTAAAGAATACCTGATTCCCAAATCCAAGCCCATTACCGTGCATGAGAATGATCACGTTGAGGCTGGCGATCCCCTCATGGAGGGCAGCCGCCTGCCCAACGACATCTTGCGCGTCAAGGGGCGTGAAGAACTGGCCCGCTTTCTGGTCAACGAGATTCAGGAAGTGTACCGGCTCCAGGGTGTCAAAATTAACGATAAGCACATTGAAACCATTGTGCGCCAGATGCTGAAGCGGGTTCGCATTACCCAAGTGGGTGATTCTTCGTTTATGCTGGATCAGCAAGTGGAACAGTGGAAATTCCGCGAAGAAAACGAGCGCCTGATGGAGGAGGGACTGCAACCTGCGGCGGCCGAACCCTTGCTGTTGGGCGTGACCAAGGCATCCTTGTCCACGGATTCCTTTATCGCGGCAGCCTCGTTCCAGGAAACCACCAAGGTTCTGACCAATGCGGCTATGGCCGGTCGGGTTGACGATCTGTCCGGACTCAAGGAAAACGTGATCATGGGACGCCTGATCTCCGCCGGCACAGGACTGGGCGCATATCACGTGAAGCAGAGCGAATCGTAAAAATCGCTTGCATTCCAAAGCGCTTTGCCTTATAAAGGCTAGCTTACGTTTTTAACGAAAACTTTTGTCTTTGAGAGCGTCGCGGCTCTTGAGTGAGAAGGGAGTTTTTTGTATGCCAACGATAAACCAGCTTGTCCGTAACCGGAGAAAGAAGTTGAGCAAGCGGTCGGCCAGTCCGGCTCTGCAGAATTGTCCCCAGAAGCGCGGGGTGTGCGTGCGTGTATACACCACCACCCCGAAAAAGCCGAATTCGGCTTTGCGTAAAGTTGCCCGCGTGCGTCTGACCAATGGCATCGAAGTGACTTCCTATATTCCTGGCATCGGTCACAACTTGCAGGAACATTCGGTTGTGCTGATCCGTGGCGGTCGTGTCAAAGACTTGCCAGGCGTGCGGTATCATATTATTCGTGGCACCTTGGACAGCTTGGGCGTCAGCAATCGCCATCAGGGACGTTCCAAGTATGGTGCAAAGCGGCCCAAATAACTCTTCTGTCTGTACAGGAAAAGAGCCATGCCAAGAAAGAAGATGTTGGACAGACGTTCTATTGCTCCTGATCCTCGCTATAATTCGGTTTTGGTGTCAAAATTCACCAACAGCCTGATGTGCGAAGGAAAAAAGACTGTTGCCCGTCGCTTGTTGTATGATGCCTTGGATATTATCAAGGACAAGATAAGCGATCAGGAGCCGCTAGCAGTTTTTGAGGATGCCATGGAAAATGTGCGGCCAAAGGTTGAAGTCAAGAGTCGCCGGGTTGGTGGCGCAACCTATCAGGTTCCGGTTGAGGTGCGTCCTGAACGCCGCAATGCCTTGGCAATCCGCTGGATTATCAGCTATTCCAAGGGGCGTTCTGGGCAGTCCATGGCTGACAAACTGGCAGCAGAACTGCTGGATGCCTATAACAATCGCGGTCAGTCCGTTAAAAAGAAGGACGATACCCACAAAATGGCCGAGGCAAACAAGGCTTTTGCGCATTATCGGTGGTAAAACGCAAAAGTATGTACTCGTGTTTATTGACGCGAGAACATGACTTGTGTTATACAGGTTATGTTTTGCAGGCTCATGAGGGGGGAATGCGGCAAACAGAGTGGCTTTAATGGAATCGCTCGCGAAAATTCGCAATATCGGCATAATGGCCCATATTGATGCTGGCAAGACAACCACTACGGAGCGCATCCTTTTTTATACGGGTCGGTCACATAAACTGGGAGAAGTTCATGACGGGACTGCGGTCATGGACTGGATGGAGCAGGAGCAGGAGCGGGGCATCACCATTACATCCGCAGCCACGACATGCTTTTGGGCAGAGCATCAGATCAACATCATTGATACGCCTGGGCATGTGGATTTTACTGTGGAAGTGGAGCGGAGCCTGCGGGTTCTGGATGGCGCGGTTGCCGTCTTCTGCGCGGTTGGTGGCGTAGAGCCACAGTCAGAGACAGTGTG
>CAMNHX010000160.1 GCA_946539945.1 uncultured Desulfobulbus sp.
TTCATCTTCCAAAAGGGCAGGGGCCAGCGGGTGCAGACACTTTCCTGAAGCGTTTCACTCATACTCTTCCTCTGCCCGAACCTCTGCGGTGCGGGCGCTTTCATTGGGCGGATTTTCTCCATCCACACTGGAAATGGCATAGTACACTGTACCCTTGGGAGGGTTCCGGTCAATGTACATATTAAAGGGCAGATCCACCTGACCCACCAGCTTGGCTGCCCCCTGACCGGCAACACGGCGATAGATGCGGTAGCCAAACAGGTCTTCGTCGTCCACGTGGTTCCAGAACACCTTGGTCCCCCGGTCCGTGACCACCACCTGGGGCGGTTCAGGCTTGGGCGGCGCATCCCGGTCCACAGGCGTCACGCTGACGCTCTTGCTCATGCCCCCCGGAACCAGACCTTGCTCGAAGACGCTTATGGCCTGGACCTGATAGACATAGCTTTGCCCCTTTTGCACCTTGCTGTCCCTGAAGGAGGTGGCGCTGATCGCTTCGCCCAGTTTCACGGCTTCAGCCGTGCCGGTCCGGCGGAAAATCTGGTAGCGCACAGGCTGGGTCAAGGCGGAACCGTTCTGGTTTTTGCTGACCGCAGACCAGCGCAGCTGAATACCATTGCCTTCACTGTGGCCTTCAAGGTCTGCAGGCGCAGCAGCCGGGGTCTCCCAGAGGAAGGACAGCAGATTGGAGTCTTCCGACTCGGACAGAACCCCGTTGTTGCTGCGTATCTTGTAAAAGTACAGGTTACCGGGTCGCAACTGCTTTTCCGTGTAGGTTCCGGTCCGGTGGCCCTTGTCCGGCAGCGTGCCGCCGTCAAGCTCAATCGGGGACTGAAAGGGAATAGGACAGCTCTTGCAGTAGGATTCCGTTGGAACCACGGCCCGGTACAGCTTGAATTTACTGATGCGCTGCAACTTCTTTCCCTTGACGGTTTTTTGCGGATAGGTCCAGGTCAGGGTTGCGCCATCCTTGCCCAACTGGCAGTTCAGGTCTTTGACCGTCTCTGGCACAATCTCCTTGGGCGGAACCGGAGCTGTTTTGTAGCCGCAGGCCCCCAGGCTCAAGCCCCAGCAGACGGCAAGGACTAGCGCCACGCTCCGCAGAAAGACCTGTGGCTTCATGGCTGGATGCCCAGTTGCTGTTCCAGTGCGGACAGGGCCTCTTCCACCCGGAACTGCGCTGTGCCGCCAAGGGTGGTCCGGCTGTTGACCGAACCTTCAACAGAGAGGCTCTCGTACACGTCTGACCCGATGAGAGGAGAAAAGGCCCGCATTTCCTCCAGCGACAGATCAGCCAGTTCGCAGCCCAACTCCTGACACCGCGCCACAATCCGGCCTGCCACGCCGTGCGCCTGCCGGAAGGGCAGGTTCTTTTTCACCAGATAGTCAGCCAGATCCGTGGCAGTCATAAAGCCGCCCTCGGTCGCAGCCCGCATCCTGTCCACGTCAAAGACCGTGTCGTCCAGCATTTCCGCAGTAATGGCCAAAGAAGCCTTGACCGTGTCCAGAGCGTCAAAGAGCGGTTCCTTGTCTTCCTGCAAGTCGCGGTTGTAGGTGAGCGGCAGGCCCTTCATGGTGGTCAAAAGCGAGATCAGAGCGCCTGTAACCCGTCCGCTCTTGCCGCGCACCAGTTCAGGAATGTCCGGGTTCTTCTTCTGCGGCATAAGCGAGGACCCGGTGCAGTAGCGATCACCGATGCGCACAAAGGCAAACTCCTTGCTTGACCACAGAACCAGTTCTTCGGACAGCCTGCTCAAGTGCAGTTGGATCAGATCCAGACAGAAGAGCGTTTCCAGAACAAAGTCGCGGTCTGCCACAGTGTCCATGGAATTCTCGCTGATTTTGGGAAAGCCAAGCTCTTTGGCGACCTGGGTACGGTCAAGGGGCAGACCAGTGCCTGCAAGGGCTGCAGCGCCCAAAGAGAGCACGTTGATGCGCCGGGCACAGTCAGCCAGGCGTTCCCTGTCGCGGCCAAACATGGCAGCATAGGCCAGAAGATGATGGGAGAGCAAGACTGGTTGCGCCCGCTGCATGTGGGTATAGCCCGGCATGATCGCGCCCAGATGCTTCCGGGCCAGCCGCGCAAAACAGGCTTGCAGGTCTGCCAGAAGCTGGTCCAGGGTGGCGCACTCGTCCCGCAGAAAGAGACGCATATCCAGATTGATCTGGTCGTTGCGGCTTCGGCCTGTGTGCAGGCGTGCTCCTGCCTCACCGATCCGGGCAGTCAGGGCGCTTTCAATGTTCATGTGGATGTCTTCCAGATCCTGCCGGAACTGGAAGCGACCTGCCCGGATTTCCTCCTCTATCTCGTCCAGTCCGCGCTGGATGGACTCGTTTTCCTCTGGAGTAATCAGCCCCTGTTGCGCCAGCATACGGGCATGGGCCTTGGACCCCATGATGTCGTGGTGATAGAGCCTGAAATCGTACTGAATGGATGCCGTAAAGGCTTCCAGACTGGCAGCGGCCTGCTCTGAAAAGCGCCCGCCCCAGAGTTTGTCTGATCCTGGTTTGTGCTGTGAGTCGCTCATTTTTTCCGCTGCAAGGCCTGGATGCGCAAGCGGAGCGCGTTCAGCCGGATAAAACCGGTGGCATCGCCCTGATCGTACACCTGGTCTTCCTCAAAGGTGACAAAGTCGTGGGAGTACAGGGAATTGTCAGACTTGCGGCCCACAGCCACGCAGTTGCCCTTGTAGAGCTTGAGCCGGACCACACCGTTGACCGGCTTTTGGGCATCATCCATGGTGCGCTGCAAGAGCTGCATCTCTGGCGAGAACCAGAAACCGTTGTAAATGAGCCGTGAATAGCCGGGAACCAGGGAATCGCGAATGGCCATGACCTCGCGGTCCAGGGTGATGGTTTCCAGGGCGCGATGGGCAATGTGCAGAATGGTTCCGCCTGGAGTCTCATACACGCCGTGGGACTTCATGCCCACGTAGCGGTTTTCCACCAGATCGAGCCTGCCAATGCCGTTGGCCGCGCCAAGCTGGTTCAGTTTGACCATCATTGCCAGCGGTTCGAGCGCTTCACCGTCAAGGGCAACCGGGTTGCCAGCCTGAAAGGAAAGCTCAATATAGGTCGGCTTGTCCGGGGCCTTTTCCGGTGAGACAGTCCACTGGAACATGGATTCTTCCGGTTCGTTCCAGGGGTCTTCCAGCAGGTCGCCCTCATAACTGATGTGCAGCAGGTTGGCGTCCGAGCTGTACCTCTTGTTGGTGGCTGGTACAGGAATGCCGTGCTTTTCCGCATAGGCCACCAGCCGGGTTCGCGAGGTCAGGTCCCAGACACGCCAAGGCGCGATAATGTGCAGATTCGGGTTCAGGGCCAGATAGCTCAACTCAAAGCGCACCTGATCGTTGCCCTTGCCTGTTGCGCCGTGGCTGACTGTATCCGCGCCTTCAGCCTCGGCAATCCGCACCTGCTCCTTGGCAATCAGGGGTCGGGCCAGGGAGGTTCCCAGGAGATAGGCTCCCTCGTAGAGGGCATTGGCCCGGAAGGCCGGGAAGATGAAGTCGCGGACAAACTCCTTTTTCAGGTCAGAAATGACCACCTTTTCCGCGCCCGTGGCCAGACCTTTGTCCCGGACCTTGTCCCAGTCCTCGTCCTGACCGATGTCAGCGCTGTAGGCAATGACCGGGCAGCCGTACTCATTGGCCAGCCATTTCAGAATGACCGAGGTGTCCAGCCCGCCCGAATAGGCGAGTACTATTTTTTGCGGCATGACTTTGCTCCTGCGAGACAAAATATTTTGGGTTCAGGCCTTCAGGATGAAATGCTCCAGAAGCGCCTTGTGCATATGTTTCTTGTTTTCCGCCTGGTCAAAGATCACGCTTTGCGGGCCTTCCAGCACCTCTTCCGTGATCTCCTCGTCCCGGTGTGCGGGCAGGCAGTGCAGCAGGATGGCGTCCTTTTTGGCAAGCGACATGAGCGCGGCATTGACCTGATAGTCCTGAAAACGGGCAATGCGACTCTGCTGTTCTGCCTCCTGCCCCATGGAGGCCCAAACGTCCACATTGACCACGTCCGCGTTTGCCATTGCCTCCTTCGGGTCGCGCAAGAGGCGGACAGCTCCCGGAGCCTGTTCTGCCGCCCACTGCATGACTGCCGCATCCGGGGCATAGCCCTGCGGACAGGCCAGACGCAACGTGAAGCCAAAGATCGCGGCTGCCTCTATCCAGGAGTTGGCCATATTGTTGCCATCGCCAATCCAGGCAAATTCCAGTTTGGAAAACTCGCCCTTTTTCTCGGCAACTGTCATCAGGTCACTTAGAATCTGGCAGGGATGGTACAGGTCTGTAAGCGCGTTAATGACTGGCACTGTGGCGTAACGGGCCAGTTCCTCCACGACGTTCTGGCCAAAGGTGCGGACCACAAGGGCATCCACGTAGCGGCTCAAGACCCGGGCCATGTCTTTCAGTGGTTCGCCTCGGCCCAGTTGGGAGTCCTGCCGGGTCTGGAACACAACCTGCCCACCGAGTGCATACATGGCGGTTTCAAAGGAAACCCTGGTGCGGGTGGAGGCTTTTTCAAAAATCAGGCAGGCAGTTTTGCCGAGGAGTGCTTTGCCGCTTGTCTCCGTTTTCAGGACTCTGGCCCGTTCTATCCATTGGCTCAAGGTGTCTTTCGAGTGATCGGAGAGGGCCAGAAGGTGTTTGGATGTATCCATGAAGTTTCCTGTGCGGACTATGCCGGTTCCGGGCTGGATTCCAGGCCGGAACCGCAAAAAACAAAGTGAGGAAAAAACCATCTTTCTACCGAAA
Source organism: uncultured Desulfobulbus sp. (assembly GCA_946539945.1). Classification (GTDB taxonomy): domain Bacteria; phylum Desulfobacterota; class Desulfobulbia; order Desulfobulbales; family Desulfobulbaceae; genus Desulfobulbus. The sequence goes on from CAMNHX010000160.1 coordinate 4,755, forward strand.
AAGCGGGCTTTTTGCAAAGGGTTACAACTGTTTTCATGATTTCTTTCCAAATCTCTCCAAAATGATGAGGTTTTCGGGGCAGCCCGTGCGACTTGACAGTGTCGCCCATTTTGGAATATCTTGTTTTTGGCGGTGAGTTCCACCGTGTCAGCCTGTGGAGAGGTCGTGAGACCTGG
>CAMNHX010000161.1 GCA_946539945.1 uncultured Desulfobulbus sp.
TTGCGAAGGTTCAGGTATTTGTCGCGTTCAAAGCGGAGTTTGCCGCCGCCAAAGAACAAGCTCTGCTTCTTTTGGCAGACCTTGAATCTCTTCAGCACTCAATCCTCAACACTCAATCCTCAACACTCTACTTGTACCGTGCTTCGCCCGGAATGGCAGGGAAGGACAAATGGTTGTCCCCTGTTGCCCCGAATCCGGGCTTCTGCTATGTTGCAGGGGCTTCCGGGCGCACCGGGAGCCGGTCTCGCGCCGCTTCTCTCCCACTCCCAAGGAAAGGCCATGAAGAATCTTTTTCCGCTGTTGCTCGCCTGTTGCCTCTGCTGCCCTCTGCCCGCCAACCTGCTCGCCGCAAGCCCGACCCGGGATCGACCTGCGCCTGTACCGGTGTCCCGGGAGGCCGCGCCTGCCACGGAAGCGGCGGCATTGCCTGTCCAAGATGAAGCACCCGCATCTCCCGAAGGGGAAAAGGCCGGAACCGCTCCGGAAAAGGGGAACGGCAAGGCCGGAACCAAGGCGGAAAAGGGGGACGGCAAGGCCGGAACCAAGGCGGAAGCTGCGCTGGACGAAGCCGCGCCGCCGCTTGTTTCCATTCTGGCACCGGAGCTGGCCGAGGGGGGCGCGGCCAAGACATCCGAGGAAAAGCTCGCCATGCTGAGTGACCTTGTGCGGCAGGAGCGGGACCAGGCCCGGGAACTCGCTGCCCTGAACAAGGCCGCCAAAGGCAAGCCGACCGAGACCCAGAAGGATCAGATCGCGGCCCTGAACAAACAGCACGCCGAAACCGCCCGCGATTTCGAGCGCATCGCTACCGGGGTCGAGCTTTCGATGTTCGCCCCGGAAAGCGCCAAAAAGCCGTTTGACTGGAAGGCCGAATTGGGCGCTCTGGTGGATCCCCTGCTCAAGGAACTGCGCACCCTCACCGCCGCAGCCCGGCAAAAGGCCGAACTGCGCGAAACCCTGGACGTACTGGGCAAGCAGGCGCAGACAGCGGGCCAGGCTGCTGCCAACCTGGAGGCCCTGTCCGCCCTCGCCGAGGACGAGGGTGTCAAGCGGCAGTTGGCCGCGCTTCTGGACAACTGGCGCGACGAGGAAAAGCGCCTGACCGGCAAACTGGAACTGGCCCGGATGGACCTGCACGCTCTCACCAACCCCGACGAGTCTGCACGCGACAAATCAGCGGACAAGATGAGGGATTTTCTCCGCACCCGGGGGCTGTACCTGGCCATGGGTCTTCTCGCCTTTGCCGCTGCCTATCTGGTTCTGCGCCTGTGTTTCGGCCTGCTGGCGCACCGCCTGCCCGGCGCGGTGGGCGACCGCAAGGGGCTGTACGGGCGGCTGGCAGGTGTGTTCGCCCAATTCCTCTCGCTCTTTTTCGCCACCTTGGCCATGCTGGCCGTGTTTTTCCTGGTGGGCGACGGCTTCATGATCAGCCTGGCCGTCCTGCTCGTTCTGGGCGGTCTCTGGGGTCTGCGCCAGACCCTGCCTACCCAGTGGCGGCGCTCGCTGTTCCTGCTCAACATGGGTTCAGTGCGGGAAGGCGAGCGTCTGAACATTGACGGCGTGCCCTGGCGGGTGGACAGTCTGGGCATGTTCTGCTCGCTCTCCAACCCTGCCCTCCGCCAGACCCTGCGCCTGCCCCTCGACCGCCTGCTCTCCCAGGAGTCGCGGCCCTACGATATGGACGAGGTCTGGTTTCCCTGCCAAAAGGGCGATTGCCTGCTCATGGGCGACGGCTCGGTGGTCCAGGTCACGGGCCTGTCCAGCGAGCAGGTGAGCCTGGTCCGGGTGGGCACGAACATGTCGTCGGTCTGGCCGGCGGCGGATTTCATCAAGGAAAAGGCCCTGAACCTCAGCCGGGGCTTTATGGTGTCTGCCGCGCTCGGACTCTCCCATGGGATGGCTGAGGAGATCACTGACCGTGCGCCCGAAGCCTTGCGCGAGCATCTGGAACGCCGCCTGGCCGACGAGGGCTACGAGACCAAGAGCCGCGTCGCCACCTGCGAATTTGGCCGGATGACCCCGTCCGGCTTCGAGATCGCCGTGACCCTGGAATTCCCCGGCGACATGGCGCCTCTGTACGCACGCCTGCGCCGCGCACTGGAGCGCTGGTGCGTGGACTGCTGCACCGAGCGCGGTTGGGAACTCGCCTGCCCACGCCTGGAACTGCTCCGCCCCGCAGAATGACAGGGAACGGCAATAGAGTATTTCCGCTCTGTCTTTTTATTCCTTTCACCGCTTCGCTGGAAGGTCTGCATTTCCCGCTTCGTTGAAATACTTTTATTCGCACTGAAAAGTCGCTTCGTTCAGCATGACTTTTCAGTGCGATAGCAGAGTATTCTGCCTTCCTTCCGGAAGAGTCGAGTTTTCCGGCACGCTATTTTCAAAAAACAAAGTAAAAATGCCCTGGCGTGAGCGGCAGCAGCGCGGCGAAGACCCGGACTATTTCATTGTCCGCGAGCGTCGCCGCGAATTGTTGTCTGTTGCTGGAGAGGTTCATCCGCGCCTCATGTTTCGTTGTCGTCGCCCGTGCGGTCGCGAGGCCCAACATGAGCCAAACGGCTGCAAGCAGCGGAACAAGACGCCGCGTCGTCGTTTTCCTACAGCCCATAGGTCATCCACACGCAACCGTCGTCGAATTGCTTGACCATGCGCAGCTTCACCTTGCGCGGCAGGGTTTCAGTGGGCAGGCCGTCGAAGGCGGCAGCCATGTCCTGCCTGCCGTCGATGAGCGGGCCGTACACCATACTGATCTCGTCCAGCAGCCCGGCCACGAGAAAGGCCGCGTTGATGTGGCCACCGCCCACCACCGCCACCCGCGTCACGCCGAAATGCTCGTTCAGCAGAGCCATGGCCCGGGCCAGGTCGATACGCTCCGCACCCACCGCAATATATGAGATGCCTTTTGCCTTGAGAGAGTCCAGATAGGCCGCCGGGGCCGCCTCGCTCACGATGCACAGAAGCGGCTTGTCATCCACGAGCGCATCCTTCCAGAGCAGCGTACCCCTGGTGTCCAAAGACACGGACCAGCTTTCGGACGGCGTGGCGCAATGCACGGCGAATCCCGCCCTTGCCCCGCCTGTGTCCTCGAACACGCCGGGCAGGGCGGCGTGTTTGGCCCGGCTGACCTTGCCTTCAACAAAGGCCCCGCATTCGTAGTGTTTGAGTGTGTCGTAATAGGTCTTGTTCTCGCCCAGGGCTTCCAGCATATCGCAGTCGATGCGACCATCGAGGGCGGCCATCATGTGGCAAACGATGAAGGGTTTCATGTTATCTCCTCCTGTGTTTTTTGCTGTGTTTTTCGCACACGCGGGGTTCTCACCGGTCGCCCTGCCTCTCGCGAAAGCGCCACGCTGCCGCTGGGGGCAAACCCGGCGCGTAGCCAGCGGCGCGGAAGATCATGGCGCCTTCCGTGCCGCTTTCATCCGAGGTGACGATGAAGAGCGTCCGGCTCTTCGGGTCAAGGGCCAGGCTGGTGGAGAGCAGGTTTTTTCCCTGTTCCCGTCCGGGCAGAAGAATCTGACCCAGGGGAATACCCTTGGGGTTGAAGACCAGTACCCGGCCCTGTCCGTACAGGGCCACATAGATGTTGCCGTCCGCGTCCAGGCGCATGGAGTCCGGGGCACTGCCCTGAAAGTGGTAGGGCACGGCCGGGCCAATGGGCGCGATGTCCGTCGTGCCGGTCAGTTCCGTCCGGTGCAGCAGGTTGCGACCGAACTCTGTGGCCCAGAGTGTGCGGCTGTCCGGCGACAGGGCCACGCCGTTGGCCAGCACGAGACAGGGCAGAACCGGCAGGATGGTCTTGAAATCTGCTGACACGTGGTACACCCCGCCGCGTGGGTCTGCGACCGTGCCCTTGAAGTCGGTGAAGTAGAAGCCACCCGCCGCGTCAAAGGCCAGATCATTGGGCAGGAAGCCGGCCTCCGGCGGGATGATGGTCTGGAGCGGTACAGTTGCTTCGCCCTTGCCTTGCAGGGCCTCGGTGGACAGGGCGAATATCGCGCCTTTCCTGGTTTCCAGATTGATGGCCGCGATGAAGAGGCGACCGTCGGGATGCAGGGCCAGGCCACCGGGGTTGAGATCCGGCAGCTCGACCAGAACGGACGGCTTTTTGTCCGGCGAGAGCCGCATCACCCGGCGGGCGCTTACGTCGCAGAAGAGCAGGTTGCCCTGCTCGTCCATGATCGCGCCTTCCAGAATGTGGGATTCGGGCGTGACCTGAAACCAGGTCTCCGCACGCACGATGGGCAACAGTCGCTCCGCAGGCGGGATGGGCGCAGGATGGATCGCTCCCGCCTCGTTCAGTTGTTCCGTCGTGTAGGTGAGTCCGGGAGGCGGCGCGGAGGGCGTATCGGCAAAGGCTGCAGTGGGCAGAAAGGCCAGCAGGGCGGCGAGGTATGCGCAAGACGTTCTGGACATGGTAGGCTCCTGAAAAGGTGGTGGGGAATGGGGGCGCGGTTCGCGCCGAAGACCCTCATGCGGCGGACGATGCGGACTCGCATGACAGCTTCTCGGCTCACATGATGGTGTAGCCGCCGTCCACGGAAATGGCCTGGCCGATGAGCAGGGAGGAGGCCGGGCTGCACAGCCAGAGTACTGCGTCGGCCACTTCTTCGGCACGACCGAGTCGACCGATGGGCTGGGTTTGGGCCACGAATTCCCGGGTGAGGTTGCCGGAGTCGAACATGGCCTGGACCATGGGCGTGTCGATGGTCCCCGGACAGACCGCGTTGATGCGGATGCCCTTGGCCCCGTATTCCAGGGCTGCGCTCTTGGTGAGGCCCAGCACGCCGTGCTTGGCCGCATGATAGGCGGCGCGTCCCGGCAGACCGACGAGTCCGCCCAAGGACGAGTTGTTCACGATCGCGCCGCTGC
>CAMNHX010000162.1 GCA_946539945.1 uncultured Desulfobulbus sp.
GGAATAGGGGCTTGGTTCGCAACCGTAAAATTCCCCACATTGGGGAATCTTGCGGTGAAAACCAAAACCTGTCTTTCCGGGCAGTCTTGTTGCAGCAGGAACCCGCCAAGGTGATTCAGGTGTTGTCTTGCTCCTGAACACCACAGGAATCTTCCGCCTCAAGGCGGGGGAGGATGTCAAGAACCATTAGAGGTACTTTTCATGCAGACCAACCGATCCCGTATTTCCAAAGGTTTTCAAACGCTTTTGCCTGCCCTGGCTCCCTTTCTCACCCAGGAGCTGTACACAGCCTACGGTGAGCGATGGTGGAGCGAGGCTGTGCTTGACCGGCTTCAGGAGAACCAGAAACAAGGCTTGCCTGCCATTGGCAACAAGGAAACACTGACCAAATCCTTGGGCATTGGCCGCTGTCTGCTGCTCTTGGGCCTGCATTGGGAGAAGACCTTTCACAAGGCGCTGTCCATTGACTCGCTGGCTGTGGTCAAGGAACTCTTGAGCCTCCGCAACCGTATGGCCAAGAATGAGGACGAGGATTTCAGTGAAGAGGAGACGGTCAAAGCGCTGGAAAACATGGCGCGTCTCTGCGATCAGTTGAGCGTCCGCCAGAGCGACAAGATTCGTGCCTTGATTACAGAGGCGCAGGGTATGTCTGCCGCGCCGCGCCGCCGTTCTTCCACGCCGGAGTTCCGTTCGGGCGGGGGCAATGCCCACGGCAGCAAAACGCACGGCTGGATGCTTCTGGCCAAGAAGATCATCCACCGGGTGGTCATGCTGGCCATTGGCATTGGCATTCTGTTTGCCGCCTATCACTACCTCCTGCCCAAGATGGGCGCAATGACCAACAAGGCGCGGACCGTGCAGGAAGAGAGCAGCAACGGCGAATCCCGCTGGGATAACGAGGTCCAGTGCTGGCAGGCAGAGGACGGACGCAAGAGCTATGGTCGCGTCCAGCCCGGCCCTGAATACCGTCCCTGCGATTGAACGGGGCGCACTCAACTGGCCCGTGCCCGGCAGGATTCAGGGCGAAGATTGATAAGTTCTGGAACTTTCAAACCTTTTCGCAAGGTATATCCTGAAAATCAGTAACCACAGGCTTTTCCTGTGGTTACTGATTGAACCTGCCCACTTTTCCGTTTGTCACCCCGGCCACACCCTCAAGCTCACTGCTCCGACTTCAACACTGCCAAAAAGGCTTTCTGTGGAATATCCACATTGCCCACGGTCTTCATGCGCTTCTTGCCAGCCTTCTGCTTTTCCAGCAGCTTGCGCTTTCTGGTGATGTCGCCACCGTAGCACTTGGCAGTCACATCCTTTCTCAAGGCCGAGATGGTTTCCCGTGCGATAATCGTGCCGCCAATGGCTGCCTGAATCGCCACCTTGAACATCTGGCGCGGAATCTCCTCTTTCAGGCGCTCGCAAGCGGCGAGCCCCCGCTCCCGCGCCCGGCTCCTGTGCGTGAGCTGCGAGAGCGCATCCACCTGTTCGCCGTTCACCAGAATATCCACCTTGACCAGATCGCTGGTCCGGTAATCGATCAGCTCATAGTCAAAGGAACCGTAGCCCTGGGTGATGGATTTGAGCTTGTCATAAAAATCGTAGATCACTTCAGCCAGCGGCAGTTCGCAGTTGAACTCAATCCGGCCCGGCATGGGATAGTGATAGCGCGTATTTTCGCCGCGCCGCTCAAGGCAGAGTGTCATGACCGCGCCCATGTAGCGCTCCGGGATGTGGATGGTGGCCTTGATGTACGGCTCTTCAATGCTGGCAATACTGGAGGGATCCGGGAAATAGGAGGGATTGTCAACCTCAAGCGTGGTCTTGTTCTGCAAATGCACCAGATAGCGCACCGAAGGCACGGTCAGGATCAGCGCCATGTCAAACTCGCGTTCCAGCCGTTCCTGAACCACTTCCAGATGCAAAAGCCCCAGAAAACCGCAGCGGAAGCCAAAGCCCAAGGCGGCTGAAGAGTCCTTCTGAAAGGTCAGGGCCGCATCGTTCAGCTTGAGCTTTTCCAGCGCTGCGCCCAGGGCCTCGTATTCGTCGGTGGAAACAGGATAGAGCGAGGAAAAGACCACCTGCTGCACCTCCCGGAAACCGGGTAGGGGAGCGGAGGCGGGCCTCTCCTTGAGGGTGATGGTGTCACCGGGCCGGGTGTCGGACACGGTTTTCACACCGGCAATCACATAGCCCACCTCGCCTGCGCGGAGTTGCTTGCCAGCCTCCCGGCGCAGGCGGAAAAGCCCCAGTTCTTCCACGCGGTACTCTGCGCCGTTGGACATGAACACAATCGTGTCGCCAGTCTTGAGCGTGCCGTTCACGATGCGCACAGAGATCACGGTCCCGCGATAGGGATCATAGCTGGCGTCAAAGATGAGCGCCTCAAGCGGGGCTGTGGCGTCCCCTTGGGGCGCAGGCAGACAGTGAACAATGGCTTCCAGCAGTTCGGGCACGCCTTCTCCTGTCTTGGCGGAGCAGCGTTGGATGCTTGCCGCGTCCAGACCCAGATCGTTTTCAATCTGCTCTGCCACCTTGTCCGGTTCAGCAGAGGGCAGGTCAATTTTGTTGATGACCGGCACGATCACCAGATCGTTTTCCATGGCCAGATAGAGGTTGGCCAGGGTCTGGGCCTCAATGCCCTGGGCCGCGTCAATCAGCAGAAGTGCGCCCTCGCAGGAAGACAGGGCACGGGACACCTCATAGCTGAAATCCACGTGCCCGGGCGTATCCACCAGATTGAGGGTGTAGTCCTTGCCATCCTTGGCACGGTAGGGCAGGCAGATGGTCTGCGACTTGATGGTGATGCCGCGCTCGCGCTCAAGGTCCATGTTGTCGAGCATCTGGTCCTTGTATTCGCGGTCGCTCACCATGCCGCAGAGTTGGATGAGCCGGTCTGCGAGGGTGGATTTGCCGTGGTCTATGTGGGCGATAATGCTGAAGTTTCGGATGGTGTTCATGGGTGTGTCGTTTGCGGGAAAAAGGGTGGTTTGGGAGTTCAGATAAATGTCGGCGTCGCGAAGACCAAGATATGCCGGTCTTGACGAGGTTGGGCGAATTTATCTTTTTGGATATTTGGACATTTCAATCATATAAATAATGAAACCTATAAGTATAAGCAATCCTCCGAGATCCGGGTTTAGAGCGTTTCCGCTTTGTCTGTTGATTCTTTTCACTGATTCGCTGGAGAATCTGCATTTCCCGCTTCGTTGATTCATCTAAAGAACAAGGTTTTGAGCAAGTTTTTTTGCTCTGGCATTGATGATTCGCAGGAATTGTTCCGCAGAGAAGAGCGGGTCAAGAAAAATCTCTTCGATAAGGGCTGCATTGGCGTCGCCGTCAAAGTACCGGATATTCTCGCAAACAAATTGGCGAAAGGTCTGGATTGGCGATGCAACACCGTCAAACAAGTCTTCATAAAAACCGCATCCTCCCAGACCTGGCGGGTTGATGTAATACGTGCCATCAGTACCATCTTCCCTGATCCAGTCATCCGGGATACGGGGATCAACGACCGTAAAGAGCGCCTTTGGGTACAGAATCGGTTCTCCGGCTTCATCAATGACTCTGAAGTATTCATCATCAATTTCAACAACAGAGTACAGAGAATTGGGTTTCAGACATTGATACATCTGTTCATCAAGCACACGGTCATGAAGAGATGATTTTGTTCTGACTTTCATGGGTTTGCACAAAAAAGGCGTTGTAGAGCGTTTCCGTTTTCATTGTTTATGTCATGCTGAGCGCGTTAGCGCGAAGCATCTCCTGTCGGTTTCCAGAATGTCGGTAAAAGCCTCTCCTGCCACCATTCTGGTATTCTCCATGACTGCTTTCACCGTGCTGGAGCAGTGGAAAGTCAGCACTTCTGGATTCAGAATGACAGGAACCCCCTACTTGCGTTGCTCCTCAAAATAACTGTAGGCTTCGTTGATTTCCCTCATTTTTTGTTCAGCTATGCTCCGCAAGGCTGCATCCAGATGCGCCACCTTATCAGGGTTGTATTCCTGAACTCGCTGGTGATAGGCTTTCTTGATTTCAAGGAATTTTGCTCCAGGCTCTACATCAAGAATTTTGTATTATTGCAATTCAGCCTTGCGTCTGGACTTGCCCAGCAGCTGTTTCAGGATTTTGACTACCGCTGTATTGCCGTTTTCCCGCGCCAAGTCCAAGGGGGTTTTGCTGTGCTTGTTTGTGGCGTTTGGGTCAGCGCCAGCAGCAAGCAGGACTTTGACCATTTCGGGATTCTCGTTCTTTCCTGCCGCCCACATCAGCGCAGTCACTCCGTCCTTGTTTTTGTCTTCGAGAACAGCGCCAGCAGCAAGCAGGGCTTGAACCACTTCTGGATTCTCGTTTTTCGCTGCCGCGAACATCAGCGCGGTCAGGCCATTGTTGTCCGTATCATTCGGGTTCGCGCCAGCAGCCAGCAGGACTTGAACCACTTCGGGGTTCCTGTTTTTCCACGCCGCGAACATCAGCGCGGTCCGACCCTTGTTCTCTTTGTCATTCAGGTTCGCGCCAGAAGTCAGCAGGGCTTGAACCACTTCGGGGTTCCCGTTCTCCCGCGCTGCGAACATCAGTGCGGTATAGCTCTCCTTGTCATTGTCATTCGGGTTCGCGCCAGCGGTCAACAGGGCTTGAACCACTTCTGGATTCTCGTTCTTTCCTGCCGCGAACATCAGCGCGGTCCGACCCTTGTTCTCTTTGTCATTCGGGTTCGCGCCAGCAGCCAGCAGGGCTTGAACCACTTCGGGATTCCTGTTTCTTGCTGCTGCCAACATGAGCGCGGTTCCGCCTTTCTTGTGTTGGGCATTGGGATCCGCGCCTGCAGCGAGCAGGAGCTGGACTACCTCATGCTTTCCCTCGGCTGCCCCT
>CAMNHX010000163.1 GCA_946539945.1 uncultured Desulfobulbus sp.
GGGACGGCAAGACCGCGCTGGTTCTGGACCGGGAACACGGCAATACCGCAGTGGCTGCGGTCCTGTCCCTGGCGCATGACCAGAAAACCCGTCGGCAAACCGGAGCGCGGCAGAGTGCCTCTGCCGCGTCCGAAGCCCCGGTCGTGTCACCAGAAGCAACGGCAAAGCTCCTGGAATATGTGGCTTCAGCTCCCCCCCAGGCGATAGAGGCCCTGCTGGCTGCGGGCGCGGACGTGAATACCGCAGACGAGTATGGCTGGACCGTTTTGATGCGGGCAGCGGCAGGCAACGGGAATCCCGGCGTGGTCAAGGCGCTTTTGGCTGCGGGGGCGGATGTGAACGTCAAAAAGGAAGACGGCAGGACCGCCCTGATGCTGGCAGCCATGATGAACAGGAATCCTGTTGTGACTGAAGCGCTTTTGGCTGCTGGCGCGGATCCGGACGCAGGAGACGGCGATGGCAGGACAGCCTTGATGTGGGCTGCGCGGATGAACGGGAATTCCGGTGTGGTTGAAGCGCTTTTGGCCGCAGGCGCGGACCTGAACGCCAAAAACCGGGACGGCAAGACCGCACTGGAGATTGCGCGGAAGCAGGGCAACGCTGATGTGACTGCCCTGCTGTCAGGGTATGACCGGGATTCCCGTCGACGCCTTACCCCCTCCTTTCAGACCAGAACAGTTTGAAAGGACAGGGAAAATGCTCTAAAAAAGCTCTGTAGCGTTTCTGCTTCGTCTTTTGTCTGTCATTTTGGGTGCGTCAGTGTGAAGGCTTTCCAGCGAAGCGGTGAAAGTCTTCCAGTTTTTGGCGAGAGATGCTTCGGCTTCAGCATGACAGCCAGGGAGCAAAAAAAATGAAAACGGAAACGCTCTGAAAATTCTGACCGGGCTGCGCGGAAAGCCCCGCCCTTCAGGGCGGGGAAGGAAAGCGCAAACCCTCTTGCCTTTTTCCTCTGGGCAGTCTCGTTGAAGCAGGAACCCACCGAAGTGATTCAGGAGTCTTGTCTTGCTCCTGAACGCGGTAGGAATCCCCCGCCTTTAGGCGGGGGAGGATGTCAAAAACAGAAACAAGTCCCAAGCCCTGTTTTCCTGAAAGCAGGAAAGAGCGGCTTGAAAAAGATAGTGTCTGGTTATGCAAACAAAGAGCAAACAGCCGGATGCCCACCGGCAAGCCGAATCCAGAAATCCTGTCATGTACGACGAGAAAACGCCTACCTCCAATCTGGCGCATCTCGCCCCTCATATTGTTCCGCTTGTGCAGCAGGCCCAGGCTGGTGATGCCCAGGCGCAGTACGAACTGGGCCGGGCCTTCCGGGAGAGTCGCGGTGTGTCCAGGGATCTGCAGCAGGCGCTGGACTGGTTCCGCAAGGCGGCAGAACAGGGGCATGTGGATGCCCAGCTCAATCTGGGCATGATGTACGTCAAGGGCGAAGGTGTGGCCAAAGACGAGCGGGCAGCGCTGAACTGGTTCCGCAAGGCAGCGGAACAGGGGCATGCAGGTAGCCAGTACAATCTGGGCGTGATGTCCGTGGCCAGAGACGAGCGGGCAGCGCTGGACTGGTTCCGCAAGGCGGCGGCGCAGGGGCATGAGAAGGCCCGGCTCGAACTGGAAAAGCGGGGAGAAAGCATTGCTGCGGTGTCAAAAAAAGACGCTCTGTCCGAACTCAACGCTACCTTGGACGCATCTGTCTCTTCCATGCTCTCTGTGACAGTATCGGCAACGCCGCCGGTCAAGGCAAAGGCGTACCTGAAGCCAGTGGAGACGGTAAGTCTCCAGACACCGCAAACCGGGGCATCCAGGCCATCTGCTTCCAAGCCTCGGACTTCTGAAGCCCGTTTGGCTGAACTCAACGCTGATCTGGACGAGTTTTTCTCTTTGTCCGAAGAAGAGCGGGAGGCGGTCTCCACGCCTGAAGAGCCGCCCCAGACTGTTCCCCCTTCTCCCCCGGCAGATGCAACGGCCAGGCTGCTGGCAGCGGTGAAGGCGGCAGAGCCTGAAGAGGTGTCTGCCCTGCTTGCCGAGGGCGCGGACGTGAACGCTGCGGACCGGGAAGGTTGGACGCCTTTGATGTTGGCGGCGCAGGATAACCGGAGTCATGGCGTGATTGGGGTTCTGCTTGCCGCTGGCGCGGATGTGAGCGCCAAAAAGGAGGACGGCAGAACGGTGCTGATGCTGGCGGCAGCGTGGAATGAGAATCCCAAAGTGGTCAGGGCGCTGCTTGCCGCTGGCGTGGATGTGAACGCCACGGATGAGGAGGACTGGACAGCGCTGCTGTTGGCGGCGTGGATGAACAAGAATCCCAAGGTGATCAAGGCGCTGCTTGCCGCAGGTGCAGATCTGGAGGCCAAGGACAGGGACGGTATGACTCCCTTGATGTATGCGGCGATGAACGAGAGTCCTGGCGTGACTGAAGCGCTTTTGGCCGCAGGCGCGGACATGAACGTCAGAAGCGAGGGGGGCAAGACCGCGCTGGAGATTGCGCGGGAGTATGAGAATGCGCCAGTGGTCGGTCTGCTGACGCACAAGGAAGATCTGCACTGGGAACCCGAGCGGCGGGAACCCAAGGCTTTTCTGTCTGATCTGAACGAGGAGCGTGAAGAGGACGGGTTTTTTGATGTCAAGGACGCTGGGCAGAAAGCCACACCCCCGCCTGCGCCCGCACCTGAAGCAGAGGATCCGGCCTTGTCTGCAGAGGCGACGGAAAAACTGCTGGCCCAGGCAGGCACAGCCAGCCCGACGGAACTGTCCGCCCTTTTTGCCGCAGGCGCGGATCTGAACGCGGACAACAAGAACGGCAGGACCGTGCTCATGGAAGCGGCAATGTCAAACGTGAATCCTGCCGTGATCGATGCCCTGCTTGCCGCTGGTGCGGAACTGCACGCCAGAAAGGAAGACGGCATGGTTGCCCTGATGTTTGCGGCCTGGAAAAACGAGAATCCTGGCGTGGCCAAGGCACTTCTGGCAGCGGGTGCAGACCTGCACGCCAGAGACGAGGACGGCAAGACAGCCCTGATGTGGGCAGCCTGGAACGAGAATCCCGGCATGGTTGAGGCCCTGTTGGCGAGTGGCGCGGAAGTAAACGCCAAAAACCGGCACGACCGGACCGCCCTGATGTTTGCAGCCTGGATGAACAGGAATGCCGCTGTGCTTGAAGTCCTGCTTGCCGCAGGTGCGGATGTGAGCGCCCAGGATGAAGCGGGCAGGACCGCCCTGATGTTTGCGGCAATGAACGAGAACCCGGACTCGGCTGCGCTCCTGTTGGCAGCTGGCGCGGATGCGGAACACAGGGACAGGGAAGGCAAGACCGCGCTGGACCTGGCGCGGGACTATGACAATACCTGGGTGGCTGGTCTTTTGGCAAAGGAGGGCGAGGCCAGCCCTGAACCTGAAGCGCAGGGATCCGGCGAGCGGGCCAGTGAAGCCCTGGACGAACTGGATGCGGATTTTGAGGCTGGTCTGGATGCGGCCTTTGCGTCAGCAGGGGAGGAGCAGGAAGCTGAAGAGCGGAAACCTGCAGTCTCAAAACCTGAAATCCGGGAATCTGAAACCCGGCACGCCGCGTCTGCCCCTGCGGACTCTGCCCTCTCTCCAGCAGAGGCGACAGCCAGTTTGCTGGAAGCAGCGGGCACAGCGGAAGATGTTGAAGAGATCAAGTCCCTGCTTGCCGCTGGCGCGGATGTTCAGGCCAGAAACAGCGCAGGCTGGACTACCCTGATGGAGGCAGCAGCAGGGAACTGGAATCCTGAAGTGGCTGAAGCCCTGCTTGCCGCTGGCGCAGACCCGCAGGCAGTCAACAGGGAGGGCAAGACAGCCCTGGAGATTGCAGAGGAATGCGGCAACACGGCAGTAGTTGAGGTCTTGCAGGGCAGAAGCGCCCATCCGGCAACCGGACAACAGACCCCCACCGCTCCTGCTCCCAAGACCCATGCCAAGCTGGACCTGTCCCTTGAGGCGGATCTGGACGAGTTTCTTGCAGATGCGACAGCAGAACTGGCCTCCCCATCTGCCACGCCTGCCCCAGTACCTGAAGCACGGGCGCAAGCCCCGGTCTTCTCTGCGGAAGCAACGGAGAAGCTGCTGGCCCAGGCAGGTTCAGCCAGTCCTGAAGAACTGTCTGCCCTCTTTGCCGCTGGAGCAGACCTGAACGCGGACAACAAAAACGGCAGAACCGTACTCATGGAAGCGGCGATGCTGAATACAAACCCTGCTGTCATCAGGACCCTGCTGTCTGCGGGTGCGGAACTGCACGCCAGAAAGGAAGACAGCATGATTGCCCTGATGTTTGCGGCCTGGAAGAACGACAATCCCGAGGTGACCCGGACTCTTTTGGCAGCAGGCGCAGACCTTCAGGCCAGAGACGAGGACGGCAAGACCGCCCTGATGTGGGCAGCCTGGAACGGGAATCCTGAAGTGAGTCAGGTTCTGCTTGCGGCAGGTTCGGAGGTGAACGCGGTCAACCGTCATGCCCGAAGCGCCCTGCTCTTTGCAGCCTGGATGAACAAGAATCCAGCGGTGCTTGAGACCCTGCTTGCGGCAGGAGCGGATTTGCGGGTTGCGGATGAGGCAGGCCGGACAGCCCTGATGTTTGCGGCAATGAACGGGAATCCCGATATGGTCAAGACCCTGCTTGCTGCGGGCGCGGATCGGTCTGTCCTGGACAAGGAGGGCAAGACAGCGCTGGACCTTGCGCGGGAGTACGACAACAGCGGGGTTATCGGTCTTTTGTCAGAGGGGGAAGGCATCCCGGACTCCGGGGAACCTCACTCTGAAGCGCAGGATTCTGGCGAGCGGGCCAGTGAAGCCCTGGGCGAACTGGATGCGGATTTTGAGGCTGGTCTGGATGCGGCCTTTGCGTCAGCAGGG
>CAMNHX010000164.1 GCA_946539945.1 uncultured Desulfobulbus sp.
CAGGTTGATCTGTCCCAGGTTGATCTGAAACCAGGAACCTATATTCTGGTGATTAAGGATCAGAAAGCTTTTGCAGAGAACCCGGATCCAGCATACGGGCCTGCTGTCATGATGGATTTGGAAGTGCTGCCACCCGAAGCGCGTCCGTCCATGCCGCAGGAGCTTGCCGATGCCTCCTGTTCACAGAATCTGAAGCAGTTCCTGTACGCTTCATGGTTGGCCCGGCAGGGAGATGGCGAGTGGACTCTGGAGGCCATACAGCTTGTCAAACCCCTGCTTGCCGATTCCAAAAAGGCGACCACATGGATGGAACAGTGGGGCGGGAAATAAGGCAAGGAGTAGCTCCAGGGCAAGATGTTGAGGCGTCAGCATTCCTCTCCTGCGGCGACAGACTCTCAAAGACCAATGCACCTTCAGAAGAGCAGGCAAAGAGGGAACAGAACCCGGAGTTCCAGAAAGGCTTGCCAAGGATCAGGATCATGGTCTTGCCGAAGCGGGCGATCAGGCAGCAAGCTGGTTGCCCTTGGTTCATTTCACATTTTTGAGGAGGCATCCCATGCTTTGGTATCGTCCATTCTCCCGTCTCTTGTACGCGCTTCTGGTCTTGCTCATTTTTCTTCTTGTCCACTCGTTCTGCGACAACAGCCTGGACATCACTCTCAAAACCTTGAGCGCAATGCTGGTGAGCGCCTTTCTGGGACTCCTTGCCCGGGACACAGACTATGACGAGACCCCGCCATCGAACATCGGAAAGATCTTTTGGGTTTTCCTCTTCCTGTTCCGTAAGGGGATGCGCCTGTTGGGCCGCTTTGCGATTTTCCTGCTCGGACCAATCCTCTGCCTGATCCTGTACGCTCTTTGTGCGTACTGGGAATTGCTGCCAAACCTGATTCCTGTGACCTGGAAAACGCTGCCAGAAGTACTACCGCACCTGCCACCCTTCTACTTTCTCCTGCTGGCCGGTTTTTTTGCAGGCTGTTTCTGGCTTCCCTTCAGCGAATTGGTGGAGATTCTGATGGCACGACTCACTGGAGAAACCCGGCTCTCTGAAACCAGCGAGGAACGGAGGCAGCAGGCCGCGAGTATACGGCAGGAGATACAGCGCACCCGGGAGGAAATCCAGGCTGAAGAGGCAGAAAAGAGACTGGCGCAGAAAGAGTTGTTCAACGCACTGCTGGTTCCCTTGGTGGAGCGGGTGATGCAACTGGATGGGCGCATTACCGGGGAGGAATTGGAGGCGATCCGGCAGTTTCTCAAAGACAAACTGGCTTCCAGAGGACTGGGCTGCATTGAGGGCAAGATTCTGCGGGAAAAGCAGAGGCGGCTTGATCTGAACGAGTTGAAGGCCAGGTGTGACGATCCGGCTCTTGATGCCAGCCATCGCTCGCTCCTCCTGGATGCTGTTTATCGGGTTGTATATGCCACGAACCAGCCGCCGCAAGACCATTTGGAACTGGCCTGGCAAATTGGCAAATGGCTGGGTCTGGACACGCGCATCCGGCGTGGCATTAAAGCAGGCTATCAAAGGCTCGGCGGACAGATGCCGGAAGAGGCTGCGGCCCTGGCCACGCTCGGCCTGAAGACCGGCGCGGACTTTGCGATGGTCCAGCAGGTCAGGCAATGGCTGTTGAAACGCTACCACCCCGACAACTTCACAGAGCTGGACCCGGACTTCCAACGTATCGCTGCAGAACGCATCCAGGCCATCAACGAGTCCTATGAGCTGCTGGAGCGCATCCACAAGAGCGGCGGTTAGAGCATTTCTGCTTTGTCTTTTTACTCCTTTCACCGCTTCGCTGGAAAGCCTGAAGCGCTGAAGGCTTTCCAGTGCGCCAGCATGGTGAACGCAGTCATGGAGAAGACCGGGAATGCGGCAGGAGAGGGACTTTCACCGCTTCGCTGGAAAGTCATTCTGAAGCGCGAAGCGCTGAAGAATCTCATGGAGAATACTGGGAAGGCGGCAGGAGATGCTTCGCTTCGTTCAGCATGACTTTTCAGTGCGCCAGCACGGTAAAAGTCTAAAAAATGAAAACGGAAATGCTCTAATCAAGCTGCGTCAAGACCTGACCAGGCGCAAAAACCGCAAACTGTCCGTCCCAGCGACCGGAACACAACTTCTCCAAGAGAAGATTGCCCCCCACTACAAAGCGCAAGGGTACTTGGAGCCACTCCGCATCCCGCCTTGCGGAGGCTACGTAGTCCGGCGCGTGGCAGTCAAAGAGACCGGTTTCAATCACAGCCACAGCTGCGCAATGCTCAATCCAGGCGGCATATTCCCGCTGCCTTGCCTCTGCATCCATGTTCCGCGTCCAACTGGCAAAGGCCCGGCGGAACGAGTGCTGTTCTGGATGCCTGTCCTTGACGTACAAAACACCCTCCTCCTTGCGGTTGAAGCGGCTCTCTTCGTCAACTGTCAACAGCAGGGACACGCAGTCGTCCACCCGGGGCAGAACCAGGCGTTTCGGAGTACGGATGCCCTCCCATGCGCCGCCACACCAGCCAAGGGCTGCCAGTATCGTGTCCACGTCCTCGGGCAGGTCGGCAAGGATTGCAGCGATTTCCTGACCCATGCGCGGCGGATCGATATGCAGACGCCTGTCCAGAAAGCGCACAGGATGGCGCGTGCCCACGCTTTTCTGGGCTGCCGCCAGGTGCGCTACCAAAGAGGAACAGGCCAGAATCAGTGCCCGCATGGCGTGTCCGCTCCCTGCCTGGGCAGAGAGTCCCGCGTTTTTTCAAGAAAGGCTTTGAACGCAAAAGGGGCGGCAACATAGTCAAGCGGCACAGTGGTCTTGTCGTTGGGACTTTCATTCATTTTCACCCGACCGAAAGGGGAGATCCAGCCGCACTGATTCCGCACACTGTCCGCATCGCCCAGAAGCGTCACTGTGCCGCAATCAAAGAGCTTTTCCCATCGTTTCTGTTGAATCTCCACCGCCCGCAGGGCTGACAGGGGGATGAGGGAAACAAAGGTGTTTGGCTGGTACTCGGCAAGGTGTCTCAACTTGCAGATGACCCTTTGATCTGTCACCACGCATTCACTGAACCGGCGGCCCCATACGTTGAGGAGATAGAATATCATCAGATGGACAACGATAATCCAGACCCACATCATACCGCCACAGGCCAGCCAGAGCAGGGTCAGCCCCAAGCCTGGTGAACGGGTGTTGTCCAGTATGGTTCCGACCTGCTCAAACGCAAATATGAAAACCGCCAACAACGCGCAGGACAAAAGAAAAGGGACAAACGCGATGAACAAGACATACTTCCGATTGATTTCAACCTCATACAGCACCAGCTCGCCGGATTCCAGCAGACTGCTTACATACTTGCTTGCCACGTTCATCCTCCTTTTTTGATATTGATTCCTCAACCAGCAGGCGAGGCGTACCCTTCGAAAAGCCTGAAAGCGGTTGACACGCCTGAAAGACAACAAGTTATAACGACTTGATTTTATTGTAATAATTGAACAGGAGTTATTTGTGGATAATCCCTTACTTTTACCGTGCTGGCGCACTGAAAGGTTCCACTCCACCCTCCACTCTCAACACTTCACACTGTCTTTGAGCCTTTCCGCGCACAGTCCAGCAAGAGCTGCACCATCTCCAGATGCCGCTGCTTCATAGCCTTGGCAAGCGCGGTCTTGCCGCGCCTGTCTCGAAGTTCCGCATCAGCGCCTGCTGCCAACAGTAGCCGGGTCAGGTCCAGGCGGTTCTGCTTTGCCGCCTTCATCAAGGCGGTTTCACCGTTTCGGTCCGCCGCATTTACCTTGGCCCCTGAAGCCAGCAGTAGCCTGACCAGACTCGCCAGCGGTGCGCCCCGCCCCGGTTCCAGCGCCAACAGCAGAGCGCTGGCATCCTGTTTGCCACGAGCCTCCAGGTTCGCACCTGCGATCAGCAGGCATTCCGCGCACTCCCGCTGACCAGCTGCCACAGCGCACAAGAGGGGCGTGTCGCCGTGCCGGTTGAGTGCGTCCGCCTCTGCGCCTGCATCCAGCAACAACCGAACCACAGCTGTATGCCCATACCCTGCCGCAAAATGCAGGGCTGTGTTGCCGCGCCAATCGACCTGTCTGGCCTCTGCACCAGCCTCAAGCAAGAGCCGGACCAGTCCGGTTCTTGCTGCCATCCGGCCCAGTTCACAGGCCAGCAAAAGCGCGTTTGCGCCCTCTGCGTTGACCGCATGCGGACTCGCGCCCGCTACCAGAAGCCGCTCTGTCAGCGCGGCGTCGCCCTGACCCGCAGCCTTGAGCAAAGCGCTTTCCCCCTGCCGGTCAGGAGCGTTTGGGTCTGCGCCAGCGGCCAGCAGCAGATCTGCAACGTCCGCCTTGCCTTCAGCAACAGCCCAATGCAGGGCGCTTCTGCTGTTTTCGTCGCTCGCCTGCACCTCCGCACCTGCGGCCAGCAAGACCTTGACCACAGAAACCGCGCCGCTTGCCGCTGCCCACATCAGCGCGGTTCTGCCGTATTCGTCGGTGGTGTTCAGGTCTGCGCCTGCCCGGAGAGCCGCCACGACCGCGTCAGCCTCATCCGAAGCGCAGAGGCGCAAAAAGCTGTCCCTATGCATACTTCTTCAAAACCAAAGAAAAAAAGGTTCCTCGCTGTTTCAAGTGGGTGGAGAGAAATGGAGTTTTGCACCGAGGAGGCAAGAGGCTTTCCGCGTACCGGGGAGAGGGTAACTCTACTTGGACCTGTCAGAAGCGATATTTATCTTCATCATCCAAGTATTGTACTTTTATAGGTATCCATTACACTATTGTGAATACAATTTCTTAAAGCGTTTC
Source organism: uncultured Desulfobulbus sp. (assembly GCA_946539945.1). Classification (GTDB taxonomy): domain Bacteria; phylum Desulfobacterota; class Desulfobulbia; order Desulfobulbales; family Desulfobulbaceae; genus Desulfobulbus. The sequence goes on from CAMNHX010000164.1 coordinate 4,784, forward strand.
ATCTTTGTCTTTTTAGAGCGTTTCCGTTTTCATTTTTTATGTCATGCTGAGCGAAGCGAAGCATCTCC
>CAMNHX010000165.1 GCA_946539945.1 uncultured Desulfobulbus sp.
TGCTGGACGCGGGTGCGGAGGTGAACGCAGCGGACGGCGACGGCAAGACCGCACTGGCCTGGGCCATTGAAAACGGTCATGTCGCCGTGGCGGAAGTGTTGGAGACCCGCAGCGCGACGATGCCGGTGGGTTGGCAGGGCGGCGTGAATGATGAGGAAACCCCGCTCATGCGGGCCGCCGCGAATGGGCATTTGGAGATGGTCAAGCGTCTGGTGGCCCAAGGCGCGGATGTGAACGAGGGCGAGCAAGAGGGCAAAAGGACGGCCTTGACGTATGCCGCCTCGGACGGGCACACGGAGGTTGTCGCCTATTTGCTGGAGCAGGGCGCGGACGCCAATGCCGTCGAGGAAGGCGGTCTCACCGCGCTGCATTTTGCGGCGATGGACGGGCACGCGGATGTCGTCAAACTCCTCCTGAACGCCGGGGCCGACCCTAACGCACAGGAAGACGACGACAACACCCCGTTGCTGGACGCCGCCTCCAGCGGTTCGCTGGAATCCGTGCGCCTGCTGCTGGACGCCGGGGCCGCCCCCAACGTGGTGGGTTCCGGGGAGAGCGACTCCACGCCGCTGATTTCCGCTGTGGACGGAGAACATGTGGAAATCGTCAAACTGCTTTTGGCGACGGGCGCGGATGCCAATCTCGCCGTCCATGAGGACGATGAATATGACAGAACAACCCCGTTGAGCATGGCGGAGAGTTGCGGCAACGAGGAAATCATCGCCATTTTGAAAGCCGCCGGCGCGCGTTGAACGGAAAGGACGCTGGAATCAAGCGGAAGAGGTGGAAACAGGAGATGGAGGAACAGTACATGGAGGCGGCACACTGCATCAAAACCGCGATCTTGCGGAGCCAGTACCTCGCCGCGCGTTCCGTCAACGAGACGCAGCTGAAACTGTACTACGGCATTGGCCGGTATATTTCCCACAACTCGCGGAATCGGCATTGGGGACAGGGCGCGATTGACGCGATCAGCGCCGGGCTGGAGGCGGAGCTGCCCGGTTTGCGCGGATTTTCCGCAAGAAATTTGCGCTATATGCGCACCTTTTATGAGGAATGGGCGGTTCTTGAAACCTGTGGCGACAAGAAATTATTGAATGATTTCAGCATAAACGGCGACAGCCCGGAAACCGGGAAGGCGGATGCGGCAATTTGGCACTTGCAAGTGCCAAATTGGGAGGCATTCCCGGCGGCGGCATTTTTCGGCATCGGCTTCACGCACCACCGACTGATTCTTGCATCCGTCAAGGACCTGGATGCACGTCTCTTTTACATCAGGCGTTGCGCGGAAGAACACTACAGCGTGGACGCCTTGAGAAGGAGCATTCAGCAGGATGATTACGGGCACATCGGCAAGCAGCCCAACAATTTTATCCAAACCATACCGGACGAACAACGCGCCTTCCGGGCGGTCAATGCGTTCAAGGATGAATATTTGCTCGATTTCATCAATGTGGAGCAGTTGGGAGTCCGAGACCGCGAAGATATTGATGAACGGGTTCTGGAACAGGGCATTCTGCATAATGTGAAAGAATTCATCATGACCTTTGGCCGTGATTTCACCTTTGTCGGCAATCAATATCATATTGAGATGTTTGGAGAATCTCAATACATAGATTTGCTGTTCATGAACAGGGAACTGAATTGTCTGGTTGCGGTGGAACTCAATTCGGGTCCGTTCAAAACCTCGTATCTCGGCCAGTTGAGCGCCTATTTGAGCATTCTGGATGAAACGGTCAGAAAACCGCATGAGAATCAATCAATAGGTATTGTTCTCTGCAAGAGCATGAACAAGGCATTCGTCGATTTTGTCATTAGGGATTATGACAAACCTATGGGCGTGGCGACTTACAAGACCTCCAGGGATATGCCGGAGCGGTTGAAGAAAGCCTTGCCTGATATGGAGGATTTGAAAAGACTGCTCATGAGCGATGCGGACAGGGAAGAAGATATGTAGGGAACCTTGAAAAATTCAAAATCGGCGCTCATCCGCGCAGGTAAAGTTGAGGAAAACCGGTAAGTTACAAAAACGGCAATTCAGCTTATCGGCTATTTTGCAAGGTTCCCTGTAGATGATCCGCTGCGGCGCGAAAGGAACCCAAGCCATGCGAAAAATAGACCGCCAACTGCTGGCCGCCGCCAAAAAGGGCGACGTTGAAAAAATCCTTGCCCTGTCGCGACAGGGCGCGGACCTGGACGCTGCGGACGAAAAGGGCGGGACGGCGCTGCTGTATGCGGCGGAGAAAAATCGCCTGGACGCCCTCCGCGCACTGCTCGAACTGGGCGCGTGTGTCGATCTGGCCGACAGGCACGGACAAACCGCGCTGCTGCGTGCTGCGGAAAACGCACGCTGGGAGGCCGTCCGCCTGCTGGTGGAGAGCGGCGCAGACATCCATGCCGCCGATGCTGGCGAGTTGTTTGTGTCGTGGTCAGCCGCCGACGACGAGTCCGCAGCATGGGCGGCTTCCAGGCGAAAGAAGGGGCCGGATATTTTCCGGGATCTTTTCGGCAAGCCCCCGGATGCCGGTGGCCGCACGGTCTTGATGTACGCGGCGCAAAGGGGGGATGTGGACATCATCCGCTACCTTGTGGGCAAGGGCGCAGACATCCATGCCGCCGACGCACGACGGAAAACCGCGCTGCGCCACGCTGCGGAGTGGCGGAACACGGAAGCGCTGACGTTTTTTATCGGCCTGGGTGCGGACATCGACACCCGCGACGCCTCCGGCTGGACTCCGCTCATCCGGGCGACCGCGACCTGTTTCGGGAGCGTTTTTGATGTCCTGATTCAGGGCGGGGAGGATGTCAACCTCGCCGCCTTTGACGGCAAGACCGCGCTGATGTGCGCCGCCGAGAATGGCCGCTCCGATTTTGTCCGGGCCTTGCTGGACGCGGGCGCGGATGTCAATGCCGTCATGAGGAACGGGCGGAGCGTGTTCGACTTCGCCCGATCCGGCAGCCCTGCAATCCTCCGTCTGCTCAAGGAGGCTGAAGGATAACATGATGCATCATGCCCGTTTGTTCACTCTGCCCATGACAGCGTTCCATCATGCCGAAGATGAGCCGAGTTTCACGGATGTATATCATCTTTTTCTGTATTCTCTGGAACGGGCCGATTGTCTTGCGGTTGTGCATGGCGGCAAGGAGGACGAAACTTTCACGGAAGCGGACTATCTGTTTTACATTGACTATTACAATATCACAAAAAACGGAAAACTCAAACAGAAACTGTCAAAACTGTAGGTTCCAGGAATGGCAGTCCTGTCATTTACGAAGTCAATGCTCTGGAGATGGTGAAAAATGGGTATTGAAATGGGTATTGCTTCTTTTTTTCCGTCAACTGCGTGTGGCTCACCAAAAAAGTGCCGCCTGAATATCTGCGCAAACTTTGAAAAGAAAACGAGAGAAGACCGCTTCTCTTGAAAACAACAAAGGGAAGGCCATGTTCTGGACAAATTTGACCACTCTCTTCGCCGGTTCCGTGGAAGCCCTGCGCGAGGCCGCATCTTCAGGTGATGTGGCTGCCCAGTACAGGTTGGGCCGTATGTACGAGACCGGTCGCCGGGTGTCCCGGAATGAGGGGATGGCAGCCCTGTGGTATCGCCGTGCCGCTGACCGGGGCCACGCGGAAGCCCAGTTTCGCCTGGGTCTGATGTACGCCTCTGGTCGGGGGCTGGCCCGTGATCCTGAAAAGGCGGCCCGTCGGCTGCGCGACGCGGCGGAACAGGGTGTGTCAGCGGCGAAGCGGCATCTGGCCCTGTTGACCAAGGCTATTGAGCAAGCACCATTCTCGTCGGAGCAGATGAAGTGGACGGACAAGCCAAAGGCGGCCACACAAGCGCCATTCCCGCCGGAGCAGATGAAGTGGGCAGGCAAACCGCAGGCCCATCGTGAACTCATGGGGTTCATCCTGATTGCGGGCCTGATCATCCTGATTGTGGGCCTGATCCAGATCGGCACGTGGATGGTCCATGTCCAGCGCGTCAAAACTTTCAAACAGCCGCAAAACACGCCCCGGACAGAGAATCCGAGGCTTTCCGGCACAGCAAGGCATTATCTCCGCCTGGCCGAACAGGGCGACGCAGAGGCCCAACAGCGTCTGGGCCGCCTGTACGACCGGGGCAGCGAGGGCTTACCGCAGGACAACGAGCGGGCGGTGTACTGGTATCGCAAGGCAGCGCTGCAAAACCATGTCTTTGCCCAGTACCATCTGGGCTGGATGTACGAACATGGCCGGGGCGTCCCCCGGGACAGGGACCAGGCCCGGTTCTGGTATGAAAAGGCAGCGGGAGCAGGCTTTCAGAATGCCGCAAAGCGACTGCTGGAACTGGAAAGCCAAGTGCAGGACTTGGCAAGCCGCCTGGCCAGACTCCGGCAGGCGGCCTCTCAAGGCGATGCCGAGGCCCAGTATCGCCTGGGTCTGCATTTCGAGCGGGGCGATGACTGCCCCAGAGACGACGAGCTGGCAACCCTGTGGTTCCGCAAGTCGGCGGAACAGGGCCACGTCAAGGCGCAGTTAGCCATGGGGCGGCTCTCCGACTACGGCAAAGGCGTGTCCCCGGACCATGTGCAGGCAGCGGTCTGGTATCGCCGGGCAGCAGAACAGGGCAACGCAGAGGCCCAGTATGTGCTGGGTTGGAAATACGCGCAGGGGCAGGGCCTGCCTCAAGACGAGGACCTGGCCCTCGAATGGTATCGCAAGGCTGCCGCGCAGGGCCATGGTCTGGCGCAAGAGCGGCTCAAGGCGCTGGAAGAGCGTCGAACTGGACGCTGATGCGAACCGACGGTGCAATTTGACATCCTCCCCCGCCTAAAGGCTGGGGATTCCTACCGCGTTCAGGAGCAAGA
>CAMNHX010000166.1 GCA_946539945.1 uncultured Desulfobulbus sp.
CCTGAACAGATTTGAGCAGGTTTGGATAGGTTTGCGTAGGTTTCACGGAACGGAAGCCCACCTTTTTTGTTTGCACACACACTCTCTCTGCTTGTATCTTGTCAGAGAGCGACAGGAACTGTCGTGTCACCGGTAGCGAAACCGCAGATCAGGAAAACAGTGCAAGGCAGACCGCACGGTTCTGCGACGCCTTTTTCAGAGCAGTCCCGCTACGGCAGAAAGCCCCAAAGAGTTTTGGTTTTGGAGGTCCCCTGCTCCTGAAAACAATCCCCTGTTTTCAGACAGACAGGTGTTCAAGAATTCTACACGGAACAGAGTAGCATGGAAGAGAACGAACAGATGTCGGAGGAGCGCATCTGCCCGAAATGTGGACATCGGCAAACAGGCGGCGAAGAGTGCCAGAACTGCGGCATCATCTTCAAGCGCGTTGAGGAACGTGCAGAACGGCAGGCAGCGCGGAAGATTCTGGTCTCCACACCAGAAGAAAGCGGAGCAGGTGGACCGGGACGCCTGTTGATGATCGTGCTGCTGGTGGCCGCCACAGCGGGCCTGACCTGGTTTTTCACTGCCAAACAGAAACCCGCCGCAGTGCAGCCCGACTTTTCTGTGGCGCAAAGTCAGAGTATGCCCGCAAGCACGCCGGGTCGGTCTCAAACAGCTCCCCGGACACAGAGAGAGTCTTCCCCTGCCCTTGAAATACCCCTGACTGACGCAACTCCAGTGTCTATGGGTGGCAACGCACTGATTCAGGCGAGAAATGCCACGGTGTCTGTGGTGACACCCCGGGGACAGGGTTCCGGCTTTTTCATCTTGAGCACCTATATCGTGACCAACAGGCATGTGGTGGAGGTCAGTGATGAGAAACTGTCGGAAATGCGGCAGCAACTGGACAAGCTGAAAGGACAGATCGCCAACGAACAAGAGCGCTTGCGCTTGATCCGGCGCAACCTGGCCCAAGACAGAAGCGGCAGCGAGGAAGCTGCATTTGTGGCCCGGCAGGTCCCAGAATTGGAGGCCCGACTGGCTGAAGCGGAAGCCATGTACAAGGAGTGGGAGGAGCAGTATCGCTTGAGCAGCAATCCCCTGACCCCTAGAGACATCAAGATCCGCTTTGCCGACGGGCGGGAAGAAGGTATCTACCAGTTCAAAACCAGCGACAAGCACGATCTGGCCGTGCTGCTGGTCACCATGCCCAGCCAGAACGTGCTGAAGGCCGCATCCGAGCCTGATCTTCAGCAGGGTGACAAGGTCTTTGTCATCGGCAACCCCTCTGGCCTGTCCCACACAGTGACAGCAGGCATCTTCTCCGGCTACCGCAAGCTGCCAGGCGACGAGGAGTTCATGCTTCAAACCGACGCACCCATCAATCCCGGTAACTCCGGTGGTCCGCTTTTGGATGAGAAGGGACGGGTACACGGCGTCAACACCATGATTATTGCCAACACCCAGGGCATTGGTTTTGCCATTCCCATTAAGGCCGTGTTTGACGACTTCAACCTTGCCGAGCCGTGACCGGATCGGTCACGGCTGTCTCATGGATTTTACAGTGAATGCTCCACCGGCTAGAGCAATTCCGTTTTCATTTTTTAGACTTTTACCGTGCGATAGCACGGTAAAAGTCCTTCTCCTGCCGCCTTCCCGGTATTCTCCATGACTACTTTTCCCGCTTCGCTGGAAATTTTTCAGCACTTCGCGTTTCAAAATGACTTTCCAGCAGAGCAGTGAAATGAGGGAAAAGACAAAATGGAAACGCTCCAAACAGTCAGGAATCAGCGATTTTCATCATTCTTTCCGATCTCCTGTGGAGTTTACGAGATTATCCTCGGATTTGACCAGAAATTCAGGAAGGTATTTTGAACATTATACTATGACAGGATGATATGTATGGATATTATAGATAGATTTTTTCCAGATTTTATATTTAATAAAAATATGAAAATAAAAATGGAGAAAATAAATATTTACGACCATCAGTTTGTTCAGACAAATATCAAATTTCTTAATTTGAACTTTTTTGTAAATAAAAATATACTAATCAAAAGTAAATTTACAGAACCACGAATTACTATTAAGGCAAAGAACAGGTTGACAAGCAACGTAAATCTCTATTTTTACAATATTCCTCAAGGAATGAATATAAATATTCTTGGTGATAACATAAATTTTTCCTGCTTTTCCGGTGAAAAAATCAATTCATCATTTACAATTTATGGCAATTCAAATGTAATTATAGGGGAAAAGACAACAGCAAACAGTATAGAATGCGTGATGTCCAATTCAGATCTATTTATAAAAAAGGATTGTATGTTTTCCCATAATATTACATTACAGACAAGTGATCAGCATAAGGTAATTGATCTACAGAACATGAAAATTAAAGACGAAAGATGTACAATGACTATAGACGAACATTGTTGGATAGGGAAGAAGGCGATCGTTTTGAAAAATGTACATATTGGGAAGGGTTCCATAATTGGTGCAAGTTCTGTAGTTACAAAAAATGTTCCTCCATTTACCTGTGTTGCTGGTAATCCGGCACAGATAATCAAACAGAAAGTCTCATGGTTGAGGAGGGATACAATATCAGGATATGAGTCTGAACTGTTTAGAGCGCTTTCACTTTGATTTTTTATTCGCGAAGCGGAGCATTCATTCGGCCTTCCTCCCGGAAAATCAGGGTTTCCGGCACGCCATTTTCAAAAAACAAAGTGAAATGCTCTATGCTGAACGGATCGAAGCAGAGTGAAGCGTATCCTGCCACCTTCCCGGTATTCTCCATGAGATTCTTCAGCGCTTCGCGCTTCAGAATGACAGTCAAAAGACAAAGCGGAATTGCTCTATCAAGTTGCCGAAGTAATAAAGAGAGCCAAGGCACAGTGGCAACCCCCTACTCCCTGGCCTTGTCCACACAGCGCAGGGCCAAGGTAAAGCAGGCAAGAGCCAGAATCAGGAGAAGCGCACAGTCCCAGAACTGTACGGGTTGATTCAAGGCAGCGGCCCGGATGGCCCGGGAGGCGTGACTCAAGGGCAGGAGTGACAGCAACCCCTGAATCCAGCCCGGCAGATTGTCCAGCGGAAAAAAAGTGCCGCCCAGAAAGGCCATGGGTGTGATAATAAAACTGTTCAAAAGCGCCTGGTCCGCGTGCGATTTGACCAGCATGGCCAAGGCCACAGCCAGCGAGGAAAACACGGCAGCGTTGAGCAGCACGGTCAGCCAGAAGACCGGCCCGCAGTGCAGGATCACGCCAAAGCAGCCGGAAAGCGCCAGAATCACGCCAATGGCCAAAAGTGCCCGTGTCATGCCTGCCAGACTTTCCGCTGCCACATAGGCCATGCTGCTGATGGGCGAAGCCTGAAACTCTTCAAAGATCTTCCAGTAAAAGCGGGCCACGTTGATGTCAGTCGCAATGCCGAAGGCTTGGGTCATGCTGCTCATGGCCACCAGACCAGGAACCAGAAACTCCAGATAAGACCCGCCTTCCAGCCGGATAATGCCGCCCATGGCACAGCCAAAGGTCAGAAGGTACAGAAGTGGCGTGACTGCCATGCCTGCAAGCTGGCGCTTGAAGCGGTATTTCAGAATGAGCATTTCCCGCAGATAGACTGCTGCAAAACCGTACATCAGCGCACCTTTTTGCCGGTGAGATGAAGGAAAACGTCTTCCAGATTGACCCGCCGCACCGTAACTTCCCCGCCTGCCTGTGCGCCAAAAGCGCTGGCTTCTTCCCGGGTCTGGAAATAGCTGGTCGAAAGCGCGTCGCCGTCCAGTTGATCAATGGCCCAGTTACCCAGACTTGCCATCAGGCTTTGCGGCGCGTCCAGGGCGACAATACGGCCCTGATCCAGAAAGGCGACGCGGTCCGCCAGAAGTTCCGCCTCTTCAATGTAATGGGTAGTCAAAAAGAGAGTGGTTCCTTCCTGCCGTGCCCGCTTCAAAAGACCCCAGATACGCCGCCGTATGGCTGGATCAAGGCCCACGGTTGGCTCGTCCAGAAAGAGGATGGGCGGTCGGTGCATCAGGGCGCGGGCTATCATCACGCGCCGTTTCAGACCACCTGACAGGTTACGGACAAAGGTGTCGGCCCGATCGCTCATGTCCACAAAGTCCAGGAGTTCCTCGATGCGAGTCCGCCGCTGGGCTGCGGGCATGGAGAAGAGCAGGCCGTGCAGGTTCAGGTTTTCGCGCACGGTCAGTTCATTGTCCAGATTGGTGTTCTGGGGCACAAGACCGCACTGTCGCCGGGCAGCCAGCGGATCCCGGCGCAGATCGCAGCCGTTGAGCAGCACTTGCCCTTCGCCAAGGCGGGCCAGCCCGGTCAGAATGCGGATGGTTGTGGTTTTACCCGCGCCGTTGGGGCCAAGAAAGGCGAAAAACTCGCCTGGCTGCACATGAAGGTCAAGGCCCGCGACAGCCTGGACTGTGCCAAAGCGCCGGGAAAGCCCGATAATGCGGATCATGGCTGGCCGCCCTGCGCAGTAGCAAAGAAAAAAGATGGACTGTTCATGGTGTTGTGGCAACAGTCCGGCTCAAAAGCCGGATTTGGAGTTTTCAACTGTTCAAGCCTTGCCTCGTTAGAGGCTGTTGCAGAACTCAATTTTATGTGGAAAATCGGTATGTTATGCGGAAAAATGTGAGTGCATCCGAGAGCATTTTTCCCAAAATCCGGCCCCCAAAATGCCACCACTTTACTGCACTTCACAGAAAAATATGACATCAATTACAAATTGCAGTCACCAGTTTTCTTGCAATTTTTTCAAAAATTAGAGCGTTTCCGTTTGCTCTGTCATGCTGAACGAAGCGACTTTTCAGTGCGAAGCACGGTAAAAGTCTTTCA
>CAMNHX010000167.1 GCA_946539945.1 uncultured Desulfobulbus sp.
CGGATTGCGCCCGCTGGCTGCGCACGTGCATCTCCCGGAAAAGGCCGTCCAGGCGGATCATGTAGAAGCGGTTGGCGCCCAGTTCCCGCACCCGCTCGTCCAGAAGGGTGCGCAGGGCCGCGAAGTTCTCCACCGCCTTCAGCGACCGTTTCTCGTCAGCCTCGAAAAAGGTCACGTCCGCAAAGGGCACGGTCTCCTGGTCAGGAACCACTGACACGCGCCCGTCTCCGGCGGCGCGGTACACCACGCCGTCCACCATGATCAGCTCGCCGTTGAGGGTATTGAAGGTTCCAATGCCGGTATCTCCCTTGCTCTTCAGCGTGCCCACACTCACGCTACCGTGATAGTCGCCGAGGGTCAGCCCCTGGAGCAGGGATACCTGATACACCGTCTCCCGGTCAGGTCCGCCCGTCGGTGCGCTGGTCTCTGCCGCCCATCCCGCAGAGGCAAAGGCTGCCAAGGCGACCGCCAGTGTCCCGCTGATTGTGATTGTCTTGCCTGTTCTTTGCATACGACCTCCTTGTGTTTAATATATCTTTTCTTTGTGCATTGTACCTCACCATAGGTGAGGCAAGAAAAAATCAGAGTGATGCAATACTTGATTTCTAACACTCCAATGCTTGTTTGACCGATGCAGTGAGACACCGAAAAAGTCCAGAGAAAGTCAGCGCTTCGCGCTTCAGGGTGACTTTCCAGCGAAGCGGTGAAAGGAGTAAAAAACAAAACGGAAATGCTCTAAAACCGGATTGTTTCATGGCTTCCCTCTCTTGCTCCAAACCATGCCCGAAATTGACCTCCTCCCCAGCCTGCAGGCGGGGGAGGAGGTTCAAGGCATCCCGATCTCCTGTTGCTCACTCCTCCTGTTTTCGGGAACTCAAACTTTTGGCGATTTCAATCAGGTCGATGAATTCCGCCCGATCCCCGTAGGGGTCAGGGGATTTGGTGTCGGCAGCGAGTTTGCGGATCTCGTCCCACCCCAAAGACCCGTTGTATTCGCCGCCGCGCAGGGTCTCTCCGTAGGCTGTGACTGCCAAGGCGAAGCGGCTGTCACTCGAGGCAGCAGAGAAAGCCTTGCTCTTCGCTGCAACCGGTTGTTCCAGAAGCTTGGACTGTGAACCTCCGGGCAACTTGTAGCGTAGCTTGAGCCAAGCGTACTCGTCGCTTTTACCTTTGCTCGCAGGAGCAGCGCTGTAGCGGCTGTCGTCGATCCAGCCCTTGTTGCCCACAGGAACAAACTCGTAGAAGGCAGTCACCTTCGCGCCCGCTCCGATTTCGCCTGCATCAACCTTGTCGTTGTTGAAGTCCTCGCGCTTCAGTTGGCGATTTTCATAGCCGATCAGACGATACTCCCGCACAGTTGCCGGGTTGAATTCCACCTGAATCTTCACGTCTTGGGCCACGGTCATCAGAGTGGCAGAGAGTTCGCGGCCCACCACCTTCTTGGCTTCGCGACGCGAATCGATATAGAAGAAGTTACCGTTGCCCACATCAGCGATCTGCTCCATCATCGCCTCGTTGTAGTTGCCTGTGCCGTAGCCCAAGGCAGACAGCGAAATGCCTGACTTGCGTTTTTCCGCCACCATGCTTGTCAGGGCTTTAGTGTCACTCACGCCCACGTTGAAGTCACCGTCTGTGGCCAGAATGATGCGGTTGATGCCGTTCTTGATAAAGGACTTTTCCGCCTCGCGATAGGCCATCTGGAGCGCCTGTTCACCCGCAGTTGCGCCGCCCGCCCGCAGAGAGTCAACCACCTGCAGGATTTCCCTCTTTTTGTCGCCGGAGGTGGAGGGCAGGGCCAGTTTTTCGCCGCTGGCATAGGTCACTATCGCCACCCTGTCCTGCGGTCGCAACTGTTCGGTCAGGATATGCAGGGTCTGCTTGACCAGGGGCAGTTTCTTGTCGTCGTCCATGCTGCCGGAAACATCAACCAGAAAGACCAGATTGGCAGGCGGCAAGTCCGAGGTCTCGCGATCGTCTGCCCGGAGCGCGATTTTGAGAATCTTCGCCTCGCTCTTGAAGGGCGAATCGAAAACCTCTGTGGAGAGGGAAAAGGGTGTAGCGTTCTTGCTCTGCGGATACTCATAGTCAAAGTAGTTGACCAGTTCCTCAATGCGTACTGCATCACGCGGCGGCAGGCGGCCCGCGTTCAGAAAACGGCGGATGTTGCTGTAAGCCCCGGTATCCACATCAATGGAAAAGGTGGAAACAGGATGTTCTGCGGTCAGCCGTACAGGAGATTCGGGCAGTTCAGCGTACTGTTCCCGGTCAGTGACCAGGGGGCGGACAAAGTCCTCGGGCGCGGAAGCCTCAACGGGCATGGCGGCACGGGCTTTCATCGCGTGAGCGCGGGGCGAGGGAGCGCGGTGGTGCTCCTGAACGGCTTGCTCGTCTGCGGACTCGACCGCTGCGGGAGACATGTCATGCTGTTCGGAGCAGCCACTCACGAGCGCGGAAAACAGCAGGACAACAAGGCCAAGAAAAGGGAGCTTGCGCATACAGTTCTCCTCAACGGGAAAAGCGACAGAGGCGCTGTGAAAGGTTGGAAACAGTAGTCTCTACCAAAAACCCGCCTCTTTGGCAAGTCCGACCGCCGGGGTGAGGGGCGTGGTTTGACGTGCAGCCCGGTCAGCCGATCTTGATCATCCCGCCCTTCAACTCCATCACTCCGGATGCCGAGATTTCCGTTCTCTTTGAAGGTGATGCCGCTCACCACTGACTTGCCCGCAGAGGTCGGGTCAATGACGATCTCGCCGTTTTTGCAGGTCACGCCGGCATTGCCGCCTTGCAGGGTTGCCTGCTTGTCGGCTGCCAGGGAAATGGCGCCGCTCCCTCCCAGAGCTGACACTTGCGCCTCCTTGTCGGTAAGCGTCAGTTGCACGTTTGCGCCATTGGCCAGCGAACCGGTGATGACCGGGCGATCCGGGTTGCCGTCAATGAAGCTGACCACCACTTCCGTACCCGGCAAAAGCGGAAAGGCCAGCCCCGAATCCTTGCCGCTCTGCGGCCCGGCCATGCGAACCCAGCAGGAGGCATTACCACCTTTCCGTCCAGAAAGGTCAAAGGGAAAGACCAGCTTGTAGCGACCGTATTCGTCCATCTCTGCCCGCCTGTTGGCCGCGCCATCGACAAAGGCACGCAGCACCCCGGAAATCTTTGCCCGGGGCGCGGTCCGCTCCGGGCGGTACGGCACGTCCGCCGGAATGCAGGCGAAGTTGTTGCGGTAGAAGTAGCGATCCGCCGCATCCGGTGTGCCGTGTTGCATGGGGATGCCCAGACCCAAGGTGATATAGGCTTCCTGTGCGCCCTCGTGCCTGATTTCGGTCACAAGGTAGTCGCGGTTGAAGGACTTGCTGTAGTGATCCGTCAGGGTGAAGACCAGCCCAAGCCGCAACACGGGTACAGAACCCGCGCCTGTGAAGAGGCGGCTACGGCAGATCAGTTCCTCGGCGCGGATTTTGGCCAGACGCCTGGCCTCTGCCTCGCTCTCTGCGTTTTCGCCTGCCAGATACACATCGCCCAGACCTTGGGCCGAAACCTCTGCCTCGCCCGCAATGACCCGATTGGGTTCTTTCCAGTCGTAACAGCGCAAAACCACCTGTCGGGGCAGGAGGGGCTGGACAAGAGAAAAGACCTGCTGGACTTCTTCCCGCCGGGTAAGTCCAGACCAGAGGGCGGCGCGTAGGCGAGCTTTGCGGTGGCAGTGCCGTGGGACCCCGGTAAACGGGCGCATCGCCGACATCCCTTCAGTGGGACGCCGTATGTTCGTTGCCTCCCGAAGTCTTCTCGTCGTCGGCTGACAGAAAAGCCCTGACTTTTTCACGGAAGGTCTTGTAGTAAGGACGTTCCATAAACATGGCATGAGCCGCTCCCGGTACAATGACCAGTTGGGAATCCTTGTTCCCAAGGGTTCGATAGGCTTCCTCGCAGAGAGCGGGCGTGACATAAGGATCATTGGACCCTGCAATGATGAGGACTGGAGCCTTTATCTCCGCCGTGGGAATCAACCGTCTATCGCCGCTGACCAGCAAATCCCGCCGCCCTCCGTTGGGACTGGAATCCTTGTCATAGCGCCATGCATTGGCAATGTAGGTGTCTGCCACCGCCTTTTCCACAATATTGAAGTCAATGCCGCCGTCCTTGGTTCTTTGAAAATCCTCCGCCGCATGTTCCCAGGTATTTTTGTGGAAAGGCTCCTTCACCTGCCCATCTCCAAGACCGGCCACGATAGGTGCGTAGAGAACAAGTCTATGCACCAGTTCTGGACACCGGGCGGCAAGGCGTCCGCTGGTCACAGTGCCCCAGCTCCATCCCAATATGTCCAGGGAGAAAATATCGTGCCTTTTCAAAATGCAACGGACTGCTGCTTCGATATCTTCCGCAGCGTAATCGGAATCCGGCAGGAAACCATCCTCGACATTTCCCGAACTGCCGAAGCCCGCAATATCCAGCAGCCAGACCTCAAAACCATGCTTGGCGAAATAGCGTGCCAAACTGTAATCCCCATAGTCAACATCGAACTCGTGGGAAGAATACGTCACGCCATGCACGAACAGGACAGGCTTTTTCTTCTTGCCATCCTGCTCTACATAGCGTTTCAAATGCAGTGTTATCCCATTGCGCTCCAAAGGAACGACTTCAGTAAAAATGCCACTTGCCGATACGGAAGATAAAGTGAAAAAACTCAACCCCAAATAAACCGACAAGCACATCAACACTGTTTTTTTCATAATGTTCACCTTTTCCTCCCCATGTTCTCACGTCAATGGTTAGAGACAATATGACACGCAAAGAGTGCCTGAAAAACGGTAAGGTTTGCGGCGAA
>CAMNHX010000168.1 GCA_946539945.1 uncultured Desulfobulbus sp.
CCGATCACGTTTAGATAGATTTGATCAGGTTTGCGTAAGTTTTGCAGAACGGTTTACCGTTCCGTCAAACTGACGTCCAGATTTGAATCCGCTTGAGGGAACCTTGCAAAATAGCCGACGAGTTGAATTGCCATTTTTGTAACTTACCGATTTTCCTCGATTTTACCTGCACGGATAAGCGCAGATTTTGACTTTTTCAAGGTTCCCTCAAAACAGCGAGGAACCTTTTTTTGGTCTTGGTGTGTACCTTGAGCATATAAAACTATTTTTATAGTTTTATAGTTGACAATAAAACTAAAATGATAGATATTACCCTTGACAGGGCAAAGGCTTCCCGGCTACCCTGCCGGGCATGAATACACAATACCTGCAGTCCCTGCCCGAAGACTGGCGTCCCATTGCCAACGTGTTCTCGGCGCTGGGCGATACAACACGACAAAGGATACTGCTGCTCTTTGAGCCAGGGGAACGCATCGAGCGCAAAACCCTGATCGATCTGCTGCCCTTGAGCCAGACCGCGACAGGCTATCACCTCACCACCCTGGTGCGGGCCGGTCTGCTCATCCCTGAAAAGCACGGGCAGTACATTTCATACACCTTGAACCACGAGACCCTGATCGGGGCGCTTGAGCTGGTTCGCAACTACGTGGCGGCACACCGGGATCAGTCTGACTGAAGCTCCTGATTCCTTCCGCTGCGGGAGGAATCAGGATGAACAGGAGAGACCAACAAGGCTTTTTCACCAAAGCAGCAGCTCTGGGCGCAAGCTATGTGCTCGGCGCATTCAACGACAACTTTTTCAAGCAGGCTGTACTGCTGCTGGCTGTGGGGCTTGGTCTGGAAAGGTATCAGGCCTGGGGTACAGTGCTCTTTGCCCTGCCCTTTGTGCTTTTCTCTGCCTGGGGCGGCTGGCTGGCAGACCGCTTTCCCAAGAAAAACATCGTAGTGGCGGCCAAGTCGCTGGAACTGCTCGCCATGCTGGTTGGGGCCTGGGGCATTGTTCATCTGCACTGGCCAGCCATCATGCTCATGCTCTTCTGCATGGGCGGCAGTTCCACCCTGTTCAGTCCAGCCCTGAACGGCTCGATCCCGGAACTGTTTCCTGCCGCACAAGTGCCCAAGGTCAACGGTTTTTTCAAGCTCTGCACCACGGTCAGCATCCTGTTGGGCGTGATGCTGGCTGGCTGGGCCTTGGACAGGACCTGGCTGGACACCAGCATTCCCTTTGGCCGCTGGCTGGTGGCAGGCGGCGTGATCTGCGCCGCAGTCTTGGGACTGATCAGCACGGTCCGCATTCCCCTCTGGCCTGCAAGTGACAGACCAGCCCCGGCTTTTCCCTGGCTGGGCGCCTGGAACTCCCTGAAAGATTTTCATACCCTGCGCCGCGATCCAGCCCTGCGCCTCTGCATTGTCGCAGACGCTACCTTTTACGGCATTTCTTCTCTGGCCTTACTGCTCATCAATGCCTTGGGCAGACAGGAACTGGGCTTCAGCAACACCCAGACCAGCCTCTTGCCCACTGCCCTTTTAATCGGCATCTGCGTGGGTTCCCTGCTGGCGACCCGCGGCACGGTCCAGAGTTGGCGGCGCTGGCTCTGTCCTGCCTGTTCTGGCATTGGTCTGGCGCTGATTGCCGCCTTTGGCGTGGTGCAAGCGCCGCTTGCGCCCCAAATGCTTTTCTGGGGACTTTTTGCCGCCTACACTGCAGCTGGACTGTGCGGCGGTTTCTTTATCATTCCGGTGTCCAGCTTCATTCAGGTACGACCAGAGTCTCATGCCAAGGGCCATGTTCTGGGCATCAGCAACTGCCTGTCCTTTACCGCCATCATGCTGGCAGGCGCTGTGGCCTGGGGCCTGACCCTTGTCCAAGCCTCAACTGCGCATCTGCTTTTGGGGTTCTGCATTCTGGCAAGCGCCTTTGTCTTTGCCCTGCTCATCTGTGGTCTGTCCCGCGAGGCGGATGACGGATTGCCACCTGGTCAGCCCCGGCTGACCCGCCTCTTGCTGGCCTTGGCGCGTACCCTTCTGGCGCTCCGCTACCGTGTGACCGTGAATGGGCTGGACCAGCTGCAGGAGAACGGACGTCCCCTGCTCTTTCTGCCCAACCACGTGGCCCTGTCTGATCCCATGCTGGTGTCTGTCCTGCTTGCCCGCTTCCAGCCCCGTCCCCTGGCTGACGAGGCACAGGTCAATCGCCCGCTGATCCGCCCTGTGATGCAGCTGGTCCGACCTGTGATCAAGCCTGATCTGCTGGAACTGGGCGGCAGATCCCGTCGGATGGCTGCAGCGGCAGTGGAAGAGGCTTTAAACCGGTGCATCGAGGCGCTCAAGCAGGGTGACAACCTGCTGTTTTATCCTGCCGGAATGCTCACCCAGGACGGCAAGGAGCATCTGGGCGGCAAGAGTGGTGTATTGCGCCTGGTCCGCGCTGTGCCGGAGTGCCGGGTGATTCTGGTGCGCACTCGCGGTCTTTGGGGATCGTCCTTCAGCTATGCAACCGGCAAGCCGGATACCCTGCGCGGACTGGCCCTGGGCGCTTTGCGGCTTTTGGTCAATGGCCTGTTTTTCATGCCCCGGCGGGCGGTGCGCATCACCTTTCAGGAGATGGACAGTTTGCCAGTACAGGAGGGCGCACAGGCGCTGAACCGCGTTCTGGAAAGCTGGTACGAGGCAGAAGCGGAACAGGGCACACTGGTTCCCTACTACTTCTGGCAGGGCAGTGCGTCACGGCCCCTGCCTGCGCAGTCCGAAGACAACAGGGGCAAGACGACAGGCGAAGCAGCACTGCCCTCGGCCCTGCAAGAGCAGGTGTATGCGCTCATCCGCTCCTTCCTGGGCGAGGACGCCCCGGACTTGCAGCCAGAAATGCGGCTGTCTGCGGATTTGGGCATTGATAGCCTGAACCTGACCGAACTGGCGGTCCAGCTTGAACAGGCAACTGGCCACAGTGTGGTGCGACTGGAAGAGCTGGTTACAGTGGCAGACTGCGTGCGGGCTGCTGCTGGTCTGCTCTCTGGAACGGCAACTGTGCCAGAAGCGCCTGCAAGCTGGTTTGCTCCTGCCGAAGGCGAGGCAGAGGGTTTGCAAGTGCCAGACGCGCCCAACCTGCCGCTGGCGATTCTGCGGCAGGCGCAAAAGCGTCCGACCGGACTGATTCTGACTGACGCGCAGGCAACCTTGAGTTGGCGGGATTTCTGGCTCAAGGCCGTGGCGCTTGCCCTGCTTCTGCGCAGGCGTTGCCCGGAAAGCCGGATAGGTCTTCTCTTGCCTGCCTCCACTGCCGCAAGCCTGTGTTGGCTGGCCGCGCTACTTGCGGGCAAGACACCGGTCCTGCTCAACTGGACAACAGGTCCAGCCAACTTTGCCCACTGCGTGCGCCTGGTTGAGGTCAAGACCATCCTCACTTCCCGCCGTCTTCTGGACCGGCTCAAGGAGCAGGGCTTTGATCAAGGCCCGGCCACAGAGGCAGGCGCAAGCTTTTTCTGTCTGGAAGAGGCCGCAGGGATGCCGCTGACGCTCAAGATTTCGGCGCTCTTGCGCAGTCGTCTGGCCCTGGCAGGCTGGGAGGGGCTGGCTGTGCCTGCAGCGATCCCGGAAACAGCGGCCATCCTCTTTACCTCTGGCTCTGAATCCGCTCCCAAGGGTGTGCCGCTCTCGCACGAAAACATCTTGAGCAATTGCCGTGACATTACAGAGATCGCCGCCTTTACCAGTCACGACCGGATGCTGGCCATGCTGCCGCCCTTCCACTCCCTGGGCCTGACCGTGAATCTGGTCCTGCCGCTGTGCTTTGGTCTGCCTGCGGTGATGCACCCAAACCCGACTGAAGCGGCCCTGCTGGTTCGCCTCTGCCGCCTCTGGCGTCCAACCATTACCGTGGCTCCGCCCAGCTTTCTGGACGCCATGCTGCAACAGGCCAGCCCCGGAGACCTGCGCTCCCTGCGTCTGGGCGTGGTGGGCGCGGAAACCTGTCCAGCCAGGGTTTATCAGGCTTTTGCCCAAGCGACTGGCGGCGCTCTGGTGGAAGGCTATGGCGTGACTGAATGTGCGCCGGTCATCAGCGTGAACCGGCCAGAGGCCCCGCAACCCGGCACGATTGGTCTGCCTCTGCCCTCGGTCCAAGTGGCGCTGGTCAGCCCGGAAGGCGAGATGCAGCGCGTGCCTGCGGGCCAGGCCGGGATGCTTCTGGTGCGCGGCCCAAACGTGTTTTCCGGCTATGTGCAGGCAGCGGGACAGCCTGCGCCAGCCTCACCCTTTGTCCACTTTGAAGGGCAAAGCTGGTACCGCACCGGTGATCTGGTCCGGCAGCGGACAGACGGCGTGCTGGTCTTTGCCGGACGTCTGGGACGCTTTGTGAAACTGGGCGGCGAGATGCTCTCTCTCCCGCAGATGGAGCAAGTTTTGCTGGAGTATGTGGCAAAGCGGGATGCAGGCCAGCCGCAGGAGAGCGAGACGCCTGGCCCGGCTCTGGCAGTGGTCAGTGTGGAAGGGGAGGGACAACCGGAACTGGTTCTGGTGAGCCGTGTGGGCATCAGCCTTGCCGAGGCCAATCAGGCCCTGCGGAGCGCCGGGCTTTCCGCGCTGTACGCGCTGCGCCGCGTGCTGATCGTGGAGAATCTGCCGCTTCTGGGTTCTGGCAAGACAGATTATCGGGCAGTGCAGGGAATGCTGGCAAAAGCGTCCCATTCAGGAGCGCCACGGTGAAGCCCTCAAGGCAGGGGCAATGTCGTCAACTTTAGAGTGTTTCCGCTTTGTCTTTTTACGCTTTTCACCGTTTTTCTGGAAACCCTGAAGTGCGAAGCGCT
>CAMNHX010000169.1 GCA_946539945.1 uncultured Desulfobulbus sp.
CCACGGCTACTGGAACGTGGACTCCACCAAGATGTCCAAGTCCCTGGGCAACGTGATCCGGCCCCGGGACCTGGTGCAGGAGTACGGCGTGGACACGGTGCGCTACTTTCTCCTGCGGGAGATGAGTTTCGGACTGGACGCCTCCTTTTCCAGCGAGTCCATTCTGACGCGGCAGAACGCGGATCTGGCCAACGATCTGGGCAACCTCTTTTCCCGGACACTGACCATGATCGGCAAGTTTGCGGAAGGCCGCGTGCCACGCCTGCAGGAGAGCACTCTGGCCCCTGGCGACCGCGAGCTGGTGGAGGCAATCAATCACATGGCCCGCATCTACACGACAGAAATGCAGGATTTCCGCTTTCACCGGGCGCTGCAGGCGATCTGGGATCTCATTGGCCTGCTGAACCGCTTCATCGTGAGCAATGCGCCCTGGGAACTGGCCAAGGACCCGGCACAGGCCGGACGGCTGGACACGGTGCTGGCACTTCTGGGTGGCAGTCTCTGGATGCTTGCCGTGGCCCTGAAGCCGGTCATGCCGGAGACTGCAGAGAAGATGGCCAAAGCCCTGGGTATGGAAGCAGCCTTTGCCCAGGCCCGGCTGGCGTATCTGGGCGACTGGCAGGCTGTGCCGCAGGACGCGCAACTGGGCGAGGTGGTTCAGCTCTTCCCGCGTCTGGACCGGACAAAAGACGCACCTGCCCAGACCACAGCCAAGGAGATGACAAAAGAGACCACGGCAAGGGAAGGCGCAGACCTGATTGGCATTGAGCAGTTTCGCGCCCTGGACCTGCGCGTGGCTCTGGTGAAAGACGTGCAGCCTGTGAAGAACTCTGAAAAACTGTTGCAATTTACCCTCGCCTGCCCGGAGGAGCGCACCGTACTCTCTGGCATTGCCCGGTTTTACAAGCCTGAAGAGCTGATCGACAAAAAGGTGATCCTGGTCGCCAACCTGAAGCCCGCCAAACTGATGGGCATTGAGAGCCAGGGCATGATCCTGTCGGCAAGTGAGCGGCTGGAAGACGGCACGGAACGGCTCCGGCTTCTCCTTGCTGATCCGAGCATAAGCGAGGGCAGCGCCATTTCCTGATCCTTTTTTCCCGGCAGGTTCCGGCTTTTTGGGTGACTTTATGCTTATTCTGACCAGCTTTTTTCTGGCCCTGATCCGTCTGATCAACTTGGTGCTGACACTGTATATGTACATTGTCATTGCGCGTGCCCTGATCTCCTGGGTCAACCCTGATCCCTACAACCCGGTAGTGCGCTTTCTCCGGCAGGTCACTGATCCGGTACTGGATCGGATGCGCCGCTTTATTCCGCCCATGGGCGGGCTTGACCTGACGCCCATGATCCTCATCCTGATTGTGGTCTTTGTGCAGAGTTTTCTGGACGTGATGGTGTCGCAGGTGGGAGTCCGCTAATGCCCTGGCTTTTGCCCCAGAACAACGACACACTGCTCTTGCGCCTGCACGTGCAGCCGCGGGCTGCGAAGAGCGAGATCGCCGGGATGCTGGGTGATGCGCTGAAAATCCGCCTTGCCGCCCCGCCAGTGGACGGCAAGGCCAATCGGGCCTTGCTGGACTTTCTTGCAGATAGGCTGCAAGTTCCCAAAAACGCGGTGACGCTGAAGAGCGGGGAAAGCAGCCGTCAGAAAAGCGTTCTCGTGCGCGGCGTCAAGGAAGAATCGGCGCGTGCCGCGCTTTTTCCGGTTGCCTGAAAGGCAGTCGGTCTTTTTTTGAGAGGTATTGCCATGACCCAAAAAAAACTGGTGCTTGCCAATCTCAAAGCCTGCCTCGCCCCCCGGCAGGTGGCGGACTGGTGCGATGCCTTCCTGAACAGCCTGGCCGCAGTGCCGGACAACATGGAAGTCATTTTGGCCCTGCCAAACATGGCGCTTGCCGACTGCGCAGGCAAAATCAGGGATCGGCCTGGGGTAGTTCTGGCGGCGCAGTGTGTATCGCCCTTTCCGCAGGGCAGCTATACCGGGACCACGCCTGCGGCCTGGCTACGCGGGCTGGTGCGCTACACGCTGGCCGGACACCGCGAGCGGCGTCAGTATTTCCATGAAACTGTGCAGGATGTCGCTAGGGAGGTGCAGGAGGCCCTGGAAGAGGAAATACGCCCCATTGTCTGCGTGGAGAGCGGTGTTTTTGTGCAGCAACTGGCTGCCCTGCGGCAGGAGGAGCAGGAAAAGGTGTTCTGGGCCTTCACACCCAGAACTGAACTGCCGCTCCAGAAGGACGATTTTGCAACCATTGCCTCCAGCGTGGCGGCAATCCGCCGTCAGAGTGGCGGCAGGCCCGTGCTGTACGGAGGACGGGTTGAGGCAGACAATGCCTCTGCCGTCTGGAACATCAAGGACATCAGTGGCATCATGCTGGGCCGGGCCTGTCACGATGCCAGGGGCTTTGCCGGAATTATCCAGAGTCTGGTCTGAACTGTTCCGGGGCTTCAGGAAAGTTCTTTTGGCCCAGCAGGTCCTGTGCAACAGGCCCACTCCGCTCTTGCAAAAAAGAACGGCTGCAACTGACCCGGACACTGTATCCCTTCACAGGAAGACTCCACCCAGATCAGCTGGATGGTTCTTTTGTCACAGGCAAACTGGACCCGAATGATGTGGACGTGGTGGTGATGAGTGAGGCAGACTTTAGGATTCCTCGCTGTTTTGAATGGGTACGGGGAAATTTTTTCGCTCAATCTGAAACTGATTACCGATGAGAGACGTGGACATTTTTCAGATGGCCCTTGGGCTGACCCCGCTGTGGGAGACTGAATCCTGTGAGTTTTCCCCGGAAAAAAAAGCGCCTGGATATTCGTCTCTCCTTCCCGGGGGCAGCCTTTTCGTTTGTCCGTAATGCGACCGGAACAGCCTCAAGATCCTCGATTCAATGGAAAAAAACTGGCCAACAGTATCAGGGAACCTTGAAAAATTCAAAATCGGCGCTCATCCGCGCAGGTAAAGTTGAGGAAAACCGGTAAGTTACAAAAACGGCAATTCAGCTTATCGGCTATTTTGCAAGGTTCCCATCAGTTGGCGACCTTGTCCCTGCCCAGACTGCACCTGAAAACCGTGCGGGCGTGGCCTTTACAGCTGAATTTTCAGGAACTCTTTCGGCAGGAAGAAGCGGAAGGTTTTTTGCGGCGTTGGTCTTTCTGGACGACGCACAGTCGGCTTGAGCCGATGAAAGATGAAAGGGACTGCGGGTCCATCCGGCGGCATTGGGACGGGATTTTGAGATGGTTCAGTTCCGGGTTGAGCAAGGGTCCTCTGGAGGGGCTGAACAGCCTGATTCAGGCGGCCAAATCACGGGTGTGCGGATACCGGAGACCCAAGAATCTCGCCACCACGTATCTCCCGCCTCGGCGCTAAACTCAATTTCTCTCTATCCACATGAAATAGCGAGGAATCTTCCCAAACATCATGAGCAGTGGTCTTCCCAACACCTGCACGTGTTTTTCCACTCTACGCCGATAAGTGCGAGTTGGCCGAACATGGAGGAGATTTGGTTCGGCATTCTGACGTTGAAGTCGTTGCAAGGAGCGAGTTTTACGGATCCGAACAACTCGCCGCTCACATCAAGGAGAGAAAGTGCGAGGGGATAAAGGAAAAGAGTTGACGATGTATTTTTTTGTGGTAGAAAGGCAACTCTTTTTCCGTGCGCGAGGGGATGCGGAATTTTTTTCGGTTTTTCCTCTTGGGGTTAGAAAAAGTTATTGATTTTTTTTTGGGGGTTTGGTATAAAGGCTGTCGCGCTGGTTGTTGGCGCTTTGATCTTTGAAAACTGAACAGGAAGAGCGGGCCAATTTGAGTGGCCGATGGGAATCGGTTACTTTTGTGATTTTGTTTTGCTAGGGAATAACTGGAGAGTTTGATCCTGGCTCAGAACGAACGCTGGCGGCGTGCTTAACACATGCAAGTCGAACGCGAAAGCGGCTTCGGTCGCAAGTAGAGTGGCGCACGGGTGAGTAACGCGTAGATAACCTGCCTTCATGTCCGGGATAACACACCGAAAGGGGTACTAATACCGGATACCCTTGCATTTCACAAGCAAGGCAAGGAAAGGTGGCCTCTGACTCAAGCTACTGCATGAAGAGGGGTCTGCGTACCATTAGCTAGTAGGTGGGGTAATGGCCTACCTAGGCGACGATGGTTAGCGGGTCTGAGAGGATGATCCGCCACACTGGCACTGGAATACGGGCCAGACTCCTACGGGAGGCAGCAGTGAGGAATATTGCGCAATGGGGGCAACCCTGACGCAGCGACGCCGCGTGAGTGAGGAAGGTCTTCGGATCGTAAAGCTCTGTCAAGAGGGAAGAAATGCGCGATGGCTAATATCCATCGCGCTTGACGGTACCTCTAAAGGAAGCACCGGCTAACTCCGTGCCAGCAGCCGCGGTAATACGGAGGGTGCAAGCGTTGTTCGGAATCACTGGGCGTAAAGGGCGCGCAGGCGGCTTGTCAAGTCAGATGTGAAATCCCACGGCTTAACCGTGGACGTGCATTTGAAACTGGCAGGCTTGAGTACCAGAGGGGAAGGTGGAATTCCCGGTGTAGAGGTGAAATTCGTAGATATCGGGAGGAATACCGGTGGCGAAGGCGACCTTCTGGCTGGATACTGACGCTGAGGCGCGAAAGCGTGGGGAGCAAACAGGATTAGATACCCTGGTAGTCCACGCCGTAAACGATGGATACTAGGTGTAGGGGTCAAAAGACTTCGGTGCCGCAGCAAACGCATTAAGTATCCCGCCTGGGGAGTACGGCCGCAAGGCTGAAACTCAAAGGAATTGACGGGGGC
>CAMNHX010000170.1 GCA_946539945.1 uncultured Desulfobulbus sp.
CAGCCTTTATTGTACGCGATATTCTGGAATCAGGCGGCACGCTGGACCAACGGCTGGGAACCCGGGTAGGCGCTCGCCAAGGCGTGGCCTGGAAGACCGGAACCAGTTTCGGCTTTCGCGACGCTTGGTCTTTGGGCGTGTCAGATCGCTACTGCATCGGCGTCTGGGTCGGAAGACCAGACGGTACGCCGAATCCCGGTTTTTTTGGGGCCAACGTGGCTGCCCCGCTCCTGCTCGATCTCTTTCACGCGCTGGATTCCGGGCCACCTGGACCGCGCATCCCGCCAGAGACAGTCAGCCGGGTGGAGATCTGCTGGCCCTTGGGTCTGGCTGCAGAGGGACCGAGCGATCCGGTCTGCGTGGACAGGAAAAGCGCTTGGCTTCTGCACCACACAGCGCCGCCCACCTTCCCGGACCCGCTCTATCAGGGACGCCTGCGCTTCAGCTACCTTGTCAGCGCTGACGGCACGCGGCGTTTGGGGCCAGACTGCAGCGAAGCAGGAATGCAACTGGTCCAGGCAGTGCGCTGGCCCGCGCTGCTGGAACCCTGGCTGTCGCCAGAGCAGAGACGCCGATCCACGCCTCCTCCTTGGGAAGCCCGCTGCAAACCACCCAAAGAGCCAGGCCATCGGCTGGTCATCGCCGGGCTGGAGGATGGGGCCATTCTCCGGCGGACAGCCAGCGGCGCAGCGCCTTTGGTGGAACTGCGGGCTAGGGGCGCTGCGGGCGAAGTCTTCTGGCTTCTGGATGGCAGGTTGTTGGCCCGGACTGCAGCCGGAGAGCCGTACCACCACGCCTTTACCCAACCAGGCCGCCACGCGCTTACAGCGGTGGACGGGCAGGGCGCGTATCAGCGCGTGAATGTTGTTGTGCAATAGGGCTGTATTCTGGTATTTTGACAAGTTTTTTCACGAACAGGCAGGCTGCTTGCCTGCGTTATGCGGTTTTCCATGCCTTTTCCTGATCCGGGCTATGAAACTACTGAAAAAAATCCTGAAATTTTTGAAATACAGCTTTCTGACTGTCTTTATGCTGGTCTTGCTGGTCACGGGCGGCGTGGGGTATTGGCTCTACGACCAGATCGTCAAAAAGCCAGCACCAGAGATGACCGAAGAACACATCAGCCAGATACTGGGCCAGGAAAGCCCGGTCTATTACAGCGACGGTGTGACCCAGTTCGGCATCCTCTTTGACGGTGTGCACCGGCAGTACATCAAGTACGACGATATTCCGCCCATTTTCATCAACGCGCTGTTGGCTGCGGAAGACGACCAGTTTTTCCATCACTTGGGCATTGATCTCAAGGGCATTGCTCGCGCCCTGGTGGCCAACTACAAGGCCGGGCACATTGTGCAGGGCGGCAGCACCATAACCCAGCAAACCGCCAAGAACCTGTTCAAGCGCGAAGGCCGCACCATTGAGGCCAAGTTCAAGGAGCTGATTCAGGCCTTCCGGCTGGAATACTACTTTCCCAAGGAAAAGATTCTGGAATTCTACTGCAACCAGTTCTACGTCAGCGGCAATGGCCACGGCCTGAAGGTGGCGGCCCGCTACTTCTTTGACAAGGAACCCTCTGAACTCTCGTTGGTGGAGTGCGCCTTTATCGCAGGCAGTGTCAAGCAGCCGAACTACTACAACCCCTTTCTCAAGCGCAACCGGGAAGACCCGATTGAAACCAAAAAACGCGCCCTGCTCCGGGTGCGCTACGTGCTGGAACAGATGCGGTCCAAGGGGCTTTTGACCCCAGAAGCCTATGCCGAGGCCCGGACCACAGACTTGCACTTCCAGCAGGGCAAGATGTCCTATGCCCAGAACGTGATTATGGACCTGGTCAAGGAGGGCGCTTCCTCGCCCATTCTGACCGAGTATCTGGAGGCAAACGGCATTTCCAACATCTCCACCTCTGGCGTGCGCATCATCACCACCATTGACAAGGACTTGCAAACCAAGGTCTCCACAGCCATGCGCCGCCACCTGTCCCGGATGGACGTGCAGCTCCGGGGCTATCGCCGCGACGCAGCCCAGAAGGAGTATGTGGGGATGGAGTATGCCGATGATCCGGAAATCGTGCCGGGCGCCTTTGTCTTTGGCACTTACCGCGGCGTCCAGCGCAGCGGTCTGCCTGCGGTGGAACTGTCAACCGGAGAGATGGGCTTCTTGGTTTCCGAGGGACTGGCCCGTAACTACAGGGGCCAGCTCCGGCCCGGCGACCGGGTTTACGTGAGCGTGCGCGAAAAACGCAGCGAGCGCGGCGAGCTGCTGCTGAACCTGGAGCGCTTCCCCAAGTTGCAGGGTGGGGCCATTGTCCTGCAAAAGGGTGCGATCCGCGCCTTGAGCAGCGGCATGGCCGCAGTCCACTTCAACCGCGCCACCCAAGCGGAACGCAATATGGGTTCTACCTTCAAGGTGTTTATCTATGCGGCAGCCATGCAACTGGGCTGGAGTCCCACAGACCTCCTGAACAACGGCGGCCAAACCTACCTGTTCAATGGCAACCGGCCCTATTCGCCTTCAGGCCACGGCGGCGGTCAGATCAACATGAACTGGGCTGGCGTCAAGTCGATGAACCGGGCCACGGTCTGGCTGCTCTACCATCTGACCGACAAGCTGAACACGGAACAGATGATGGAAATGGCCCGGGAACTGGGCATGGCTCCCCTGGAAGAGGCAGGCGAGGCGGAAACCACGGCTGAATACAAGGCTCGCCTGCGCCGTGACTTCCGCTTCAACCTGAAAGTCTCCGGCATGTTGGAGCCAGCGGTCTTTGAGGCTGCAGTCCGGGCTTTGAAAACCGACCTTTCCTTTCGTTACGGGGAGTATGAGCGCCTGAAAAAAATGTCGCTCAAGAGCTTTCAGGGCTACCGCCGCGCTGGCAAGGCCCTGGACAGCTATCGGAGATACGTGCGCAATGCCCGCAGACCGCCGCCCACGCCTCCGCCTGCGGCCCGCATCTTTGACACGCCCCAGTACAAGGTGACCGTCCCGCCTCCTCCGCCTCCCTCTACGGGTGTTATTGTCATTGGCGAGCGCAGCGGCGGTATTCCCGGTGTGACAGAGGTACGTCGTCCCAAACCGCCTCCTCCGCCCAAGCCTCGCGATACCAGGGACCTGTCCCACGGCGCCCTGTACCGGGTAGGTGGCGGTCTGGTGTACAGCCAGCGGGCCAGTGTGCCCTCAAACTGGCAGTATCTGTCGCCCTGGGAAGTGCGCAATATGCTGGACCAGCAGGATCCCCGATGGGAAAGGATTCAGCTGGAGGGCGTTATCAGCACCAGCACCATCGCCATGGTGGACGAGCAGCTCAAGGTGGAACGCAAGCGCTTTGATCAGCGCAAGCTCTACACCCTGGACATCCTGTGCAAGAACAAGTCCTTCCGGGTTATGGCTGGCATCCAGTACACGATCCGGCTGGCCCGGGCCTGTGGCGTGGAAAGCCGGATGCTGCCGGTTTTGCCGCTGGCTTTGGGAGCCAACGTGGTCACGCTTTCGGAGATGGCCCGGATGTATGAGGCTATGGTCACGGGCTATCGCTACGATCCAGCAGATACCGCTTCCATGGCGCGACTGGAGGCGGAAAACCGGAGTGACCGGGATGGTCTGTCCATCATTGACCGCATTGTCACGCTGGAAGGCAAGGAAGTGTACCGCCGTACCCCGCACGGAACCCGCCTCTTTGACAGCCGGACTTCTGCAGCAGTGGGCAGCATCCTGCAAAACGTGGTGCGCTACGGCACAGGCAAGAGCGCCCAGAGCGTCAAAATCCACTCCTCTGACCCCAAGCGGAACGCCATCCTGGCCAGAATGCCGGGGCATCTGCCGATGATGGGCAAGACCGGCACAGCCAATAACAACAAGAACGCCTCTTTCTTGGGTTTTGTGCCGGTACTGGCCAAGGACGGTTCACCGGTTCTGGAACTGGACAACGGCTATACAGTGGGCGTGTATGTGGGTTACGACCGGAACAAGGCCATGCCTCGCAGTATGGACGGCGCACACGCGGCGCTTCCGGCCTGGAAGCAGATTGCCCAGATTCTCTTGGACTATGAGAAGATTGGCGATCGGATTGACCGCGCTGACCTGGACTTTGAGGTCAGGAAAAAGGGCTTGCCGCTGCGTTATCCTGACATTGGGCAGGTCTTTGTGTCAG
Organism: uncultured Desulfobulbus sp.; assembly: GCA_946539945.1. Classification (GTDB taxonomy): domain Bacteria; phylum Desulfobacterota; class Desulfobulbia; order Desulfobulbales; family Desulfobulbaceae; genus Desulfobulbus. Next base: position 4,148 of record CAMNHX010000170.1, read on the forward strand.
TGGGAGGCGGGTCGTACAAGCGCGGTCAGATTGCACCCAACACCCCCTGTATTCTGGACGTCGGCAGCACAACCAAGGGGGGGCGCTTTGTGCCGCAACGCAACTTTCTGCCCTTCTGGCGCTTGCAGCAGCAGGAAGGCAAAGGCAAGGAGAAGGAATAGGAATCGGCAATACAAAATCAAAACGGAAACGCTCTAACGCTGCCATGTTCTGGTACTCCTGGATTGGCAGACGGGTTTGGTTTTACGAGTTGTTTCAGTTTTTCTTTGTGGATAAACGAGTGCAGCGGAAAGTCACAGTTGAGGATTTCTGGGACAGGGGCATCGGTCGGGAAGGAAGCTGATTTTTTCCCTCCCGCACCCTTGAAATTTGTCATGCTGAACGACGCGACTGTGCAGTGCGTAAGCACGGTAAAAGTCCCTCTCAACAACGCGGCTCTTCGGGCGGTGGAAGGAGATTGACTTGTGACACCTCGTGGAAAAGTCGCGCTGGAAAGCCTTCAGCACTTCGCACTTTCCAGCGAAGCGGTGAAAGGAGTAAAAAGACAAAGCGGAAATGCTCTAAAA
>CAMNHX010000171.1 GCA_946539945.1 uncultured Desulfobulbus sp.
CCTGCTTGTTGTTGGGCGCGAGCGCGATCTTGTGGGCAATCAGCATAATGCGGAACCCTATTCAGCCCTGTCTCAAGCGTCCAGTCCGGAGAACGGAAACGGAAGGCTTTTAGGCAAAAACTCACCAATTTGATGAGATTTGCACAGATTTGAAAAGATTCTACGACAACTGTTCAAGCCCGTCCACCTCCTCATACGTGCCGCCCGGGCCGTAGAGTAGCTGCAAAAAGCCCTCATCTTCCGGGTCAAGCGTGGTGAACTGCACGCCGATCCGGTACTGGCCGCCCAGTTTGTTCCGGTTTTTGACCAGACCCTGCCCGCGCACCTGCCGCTCGCCAATGTGCAACAGGACCAGAACTGGCAGATTCAGCGGCAGGGCTGCCGGAACCAGCATGGAAAGCCCGCTCCCACTCAAGTCAAGAAGCGGACCGTTGTACTCGCGCTGATCCGAGGAGATGCGGGCGGCAATCTTGTCCACATTGTACATACGTGCCGCCTCACCGTGGCGGACGCGGGCACTGGCCCGCTTTTCATTGCCTCTCTTGGCTGCTGCACCCAAACGCCAGGTTGCAGACTGGTCAGGCGTCTTTGACGCACGCCACTTGTCCGCGTTTTCTTCTGTCTTGGCATTCTCCGTTTTGGGGACTCCGCCCTGCCACACAAAGCGTCTGTTCAAGGCCGTTCTCCCCGCAAGAATTTTTCCGCCATCTCTACCTCCGCCTTGGACCCGATAATCAAAGGCACTCGCTGATGCAGGCGCTCCGGCACAATGTCCAGAATACGACGACCATCATCCGTGATCGCCAGTCCTCCTGCCTGCTCCGCAATCATGGCCAGGGGTGCGGCCTCGTACAGGAGCCGCAACTTGCCTTCAGGCTTGTCCGCGCTCCTTGTGTCGCGGGGATACATATAGATGCCGCCCTTCACCAGGTTACGGTGGAAATCCGAGACCAAAGAACCGATGTAGCGGGCGCTGCACGCCTTGTGTCCCTGTTCGCTGCCGCGCAGATAGCTGACAAAGTCGCGGATATTGTCGTTCCAGTAGGGCCAATAGGCTTCGTTTACGCTGTAGTACTTGCAGACTTCAGGAATCTGCATGTGGGGATGGGAGAGGAAAAATTCGCCCACACTGGGATCCAGCGTGAAGCCATGCACCCCGGACCCGCTGGTATAGACCATCATGGTTGAAGAACCATATACAATGTAGCCAGCCACCACCTGCTTGCTTCCCGGCTGCAACAGGTCTGCCTCTGTGCCTGGCCCCTGTGTCGGGCTGACGCGGCGATGAATGGAAAAGATGGTCCCCACGCTCACGTTGACATCAATGTTGGTTGATCCGTCCAGGGGATCAAAGGCGATGGTATAGTTGCCCTCATAGCCGGGCAGGGGCTGGACAGGTTCATCCTCCTCTTCCGAGGCCATCAGGCAGATGTGGCCGCACTGCTCCATGCGGCGCTTGAAGGTCTTGTTGGCGAACACGTCCAGCTTCTGCACGTCCTCGCCCTGAATGTTGGTGCGGCCCGATTGACCCAGAATGTCGGCCAGCCCGGCCATGTTGACTTCAGCGCTGACAATTTTGCCTGCAACCACCAGATCGTTCATCAGGGCGGTCAGCGCACCGGTTGCCTCGGGAAAACTCCGCTGGTCGTCCATAAGCTGGCGGCTGATGGTGATACCTTTGCGTTTGACCAATGCCATGTTTGTCCTCCATGTTGAAAAGAAAGGGAAATTCCACCTGAAGCGCGTGGCGCACGACGAGAGGGCGCACGGTTCAGGCTCCTTACTTGGTGTCCCAATGGGTCAGGCAGTGCAAAAGCGTTCTCACACCCACGCCGGACGGTCCCTTGGGCACATAGGCTTTCTTCGTGAAGTTCCAGGCTGTGCCGGCAATGTCCAGATGCGCCCAGGGCGTGTTGCCGACAAACTCCTGAAGGTAACAGGCTGCCGTAATCGTGCCACCACTGCGGTCGCCCGCGTTTTTGATGTCCGCAACCGTGGAGTCAAGCTGCTTGCGGTACTCTGTTCCCAGCGGCAAGCGCCAGAACGGCTCGCCAGTGGCCTCGCCTGCTGCCAGTAGCCGGGCAGCCAGGGTCTCGTTGTTGCTCAAAAGCCCGCTGTAGTGGTGTCCCAGACCAACAATCGCAGCACCGGTGAGCGTGGCCACGTCAAGTACTGCATCAGGCCGGAACGCGGCAAGCCCCCAGGCAATGGCGTCAGCCAGAATAAGGCGGCCCTCTGCATCGGTGTTCACGATCTCGCTGTAGCGTCCGTCAAAGTGCCGGACCACGTCGCCCGGCTTGACCGCTGCCGCGCCGGACAGGTTTTCCGTTGCCGGTACCAGACCCACCACATTCAGATCGCGCAGTCCCAGCGCGGGCAGTGCCTGCATCACAGCCATGACTACCGCGCCGCCGCACATATCATACTTCATCTCGTGCATATTCGCAGGCGTCTTGAGGCAGAGACCGCCAGAGTCAAAGGTCAGCCCCTTGCCCACCAGAAGCACGGTGGGACAGCTTTTGGCAGGGCGGTATTCCAGCACTGACAGCGTGGGCGGCTCGGCAGAACCCCGACTCACCGCAAGCAGGGCTTCAAGCCCCTGCCGCTGCAGGTCCGCCCGATCCAGGACTGAAGCCTTCAGTTTCTTCATCTTGCCCAACTGGAGCGCCTGCTTGCCAAAGGAGGCAGGTGTCCAGTAGTTGGCAGGCGTGTTGGCCATGTCCCGCGCCCGGTACACTGCCGCCGCCTCGATTTCCACCCTCTGCAGGGACTCCTGCAGCCCTTCTGCTGGCGCGTCTCCGGGCAGGAAATGCAGGCGACAGTCCAGAGGTGGCCTGCTGTGCTTCTCCTTGTCCAGCCGGTAGCCTGAAAAGCTGTAGCCGCCCAGGGCAAAACCTGTTGCCAGTTGGGCCGCAGCTTCGCTTCGGGAAAGCGCCAAGCCATCGGGCCAAAGCAAGGCTGCCTCCTTTGCCTGGATTTTCCGCAACTGGCCCGCCACCAGACCACCCAGAAGACGCAGTTTTTCGGCAAGCTGGTTCTGGTCTGTCACCGCGCTGTCCAGACCGAGCAGCAGCAGGCGCTGGGCCAACCACGGTTTTTCCCTGCCCCAGCGCATCAGGGCCGGATACAGCCAAACCATCTGATCAGGCTTGGCCAGCAGGTCGCCGCAGTCAGCCAGATGGGCCAGGGCTGCCGCAAGCGTCTTGCCCGGCTTGCAACCCAGCCTTGCTGCCGCGTCCTCTTCGCGCCCCAGAATCAGGATCAGCGCGTCACCGGAAAAGTCCTGCGGGTTTGCGTCCTCTGTACAAAACGAAATTGTCATGCCTTCCTCCTGCAGTCGTGCAGACTTTGCAAAAAAACAAGAACTGTTTACACTTTCCGTGCCGTCCCGAATGCGCCTTCAACCCCTGTCCTCTGCAGGACAGACCGTTGAACAAGTCGCCTTGATGGGCAAGGCATCAGAAAGAATACTGAAAATGCTGTGGCGGAAAAGCAACGGAAGACCTCATACCATCAAACGGTGACTGTGTCCGCCCTTGACGCATCCAACAGGTCGGATACAGCCCCGCCCCTGTTGCCTTTCCATACCTTGTGCGCTATACCTTTGGACAGCAGGACGGCGCTGTTTCAACTCATGGCGGGACGATGCAATCAGAAGCACCGGGGTTGCAGTCATACCCTGGCCTTCAGGAGTATGGCATAAGACCTTGTGTCTCCCTTCCCTGACGCAGGAATCAGCCTGCCCTGTCAGGATGCCATTGCTTGGGGCATCTGCCGCCTTCACGTGAGAGAGGAGGCTCGACTGTGCAAATTGTGCCTCTCTTACCCCAAACTTTCAAGGACTACAATCCGCAATCCGCGCTGTCCGGGCAAAAGCCCCAAGAAGGGCGCAAGGAGGCTGCCTTGCTTTTCGTCTTCATTTCCGCTGTGACCTGCGCACTCGTCACCTCCAGCATCTGTTCCCTCTTTGAGGCGGCCCTGCTGTCGCTTTCAGCGAGTCAGGTGGAGTTGCTGGCCCAGAAGCATCCGGGCAGGGGCGAGCAGCTTCGGGCCTTGAAGGCTGACATCAACCAGCCCATCACTGCCATTCTCTCCCTGAACACGCTGGCGCACACCATTGGCGCTTCAGTGGCAGGTGCGGCGGCAGCCTCCCTGTTCGGTCAGGACGGGCTGGTCTGGTTTTCCCTGGCCTTTACCCTTGCCATTCTGCTCTGTACGGAGATCCTGCCCAAGACCGTGGGCGTCAACTTTGCCGAGCGCATTGGGCCGCACATGGTCTTGCCACTGCAGATCATGATCTTTGCGCTGAAACCCCTGGTTCTGCTGGCGCAGAGCATGACCAGGCTGGTTCCTGGCGGTCAGACCCAGCACCAGTTTTCCACTGAAGAACTGAAGACCATTGCCAGTTTGAGTCGCAAGTCTGGCGTGATCCAGGCGGATCAGGAGGCGGTAATCGCCAATATTCTCCAGCTTGGGCAGATAAGCACCAGAGACATCATGACGCCCCGCACTGTCACCTTTTCCGTGTCTGCCGACCTGAGCATCCGGGAAGCTACCGGCATGGAGGAGTCGTGGCGGCGGCACAGCCGGGTTCCGGTCTATGACGGCGAGCCGGGCAACGTGGTGGGCCTCGTGTTGAGTCAGGATGTACTGATTGCAGCAGCGGAGCAGCATCTGGACAAAAAACTCCGCACCCTCATGCGGCCC
>CAMNHX010000172.1 GCA_946539945.1 uncultured Desulfobulbus sp.
CCACAGAAAAGGAGTTCCGGCTGTTGCGGCGGGAACTGGGACTGGTGCTGCAAAACGCGGAAGACCAGCTCTTTCATCCCACAGTTCTGGAAGACCTGGCCTTTGGCCCGCTGAATCTGGGTTTGCAGCCTGCAGCAGCACGGGAGAGGGCTGAAAGGACCCTGGATTCCCTTGGACTTTCGCACCTTGCCACCCGGCTGACCCATCAGCTTTCCGGCGGAGAAAAACGCTTGATCGCACTGGCTGCCATGCTGACCATGCAGCCCAAGGTTCTGCTTTTGGACGAACCCACCAACGATCTGGACCCGGCCCATCAAAAAAAGCTGGTGCAGATTCTGCACCAGCTCGATCTGGGCTGGATTGTCATTTCCCACGACTTTGACTTTCTCCGCCAGTGCTGCACCGGCTTCATGACCATTGCTGACTGCCAGCTTGTACGCAGCAATCAGGACCACCTGCACCAGCACTTTCACGCCCATCCTCTGGGCGAAACCCCGCACTGCCACGAGTAACAGCGCAGGCTCTCTTCAGGCGGTCCGGCAACCCGGTCCCAGGATCCGGCTCTTGCCGCCTGTGAGTTTCTGCACCCGGATGCGGGTCGGAATGCGCTCCCGAAGCGCTGCCACATGGGAGATCACACCGATGAGCTTGCCCTCCCGGTGCAGACTGGCCAGGGTATCCAGCGCCACGTCCAGACTGTCTTCATCCAGAGAGCCAAAACCCTCGTCCAGAAAGAGGGAATCCACCCGGACTGTGCGGCTGGCCATGTCGGAAAGCCCCAGGGCCAGCGCCAGACTGACCAGAAAGCTCTCGCCACCTGACAGGTTCCGGGTTGACCGGATTTCTCCGGCCTGATAGTTGTCCAGCACAGCCAGACCCAGCTCCTGCTTTTCATCCGGGTCGCGCACCAGAAGGTAGCGCCCGCTCATCTTCACCAACTGGCAGTTGGCCTGCCGGATCAGGAGATCCAGGGTCAGGCCCTGGGCAAACTTGCGGTACTTCTTGCCGTCTGCCGAGCCAATCAGCTCATGCAGTTGCTGCCAGCGCGCATACTCTGCCTGCTGATGTGCCAGCGCCTCCTGTCCGGCCTGTCGTTTTTCCAGGGCCTGGGCATGGTCTTGCAGCCGGACACGCAGTGCGGCAAGCTGGCCCTGAACCTCTTGCCGCGCCGCGTTTTCCTCAAGCTGCCGCGCCTCCAGTTCTGCCAGAGAGGCGGGATCCAGATTTTTTTCCTGTTCCTCACGCAAACGGCAGGTGCGATCCTGTTGCATGGCTGTCAACTCGGTCTGGCGACGATCAAGCTGTTCAGCTCGGGACTCCAGTTCTGCCTGCTCCTCCTCTGGCAAGAGCGCCTCCCGGAGTGCCGCCTCATCGGGAAAGCCTGCCTTGACCAGTGCGCTGTGCAGGTTGCTCTCCAGCGTAGCCAACTTTGGCCCCTGCTCGTTCAGCCGGGCAGTCAGGTGTCTGATCTGCTCCTGTGCAGAGCGCCAGACCTGTTGTGCCTCCTGCCGCGCCAGCAGGGCCTGTTTTTCCTCACCTTCAGCCTGGTCCAGCGCTGCCCGCAACCGCGCTTCCTCCTTGTCCGCCGCCAGACCGGCAAAGAGTTGGGCGCGAGCCAGGTCTTTGACAGACAGTTCCTGCCGCACAGCGTCCCGATGTGCCTGCTTTTCCGCCAGGGTGCTTTCCTGCACCTGCAAGAGCGCGGTCAGACGCTGGAACTCCGCTTCCTGCGCTGCCAGCCGCTTTTCTCCCTCTGCGACCTGCTGCATCCGGGTCTGCCAGTTTTGCTGGCGTTCCCGAAGCAGTGTGATCAGGTTGTCCGGTTCAGCGAGGAATGCGGACACACCCAAGGGCGCGAGTTCTTCCAGCAGGGATGACCGGGCACGCTTCAGCGCCTGCCACGCAGCAGACTGATCCCGGACCGCCTGGATCCGGCTTTCCCGGGCAAGCTGATACTCTTTGGCCGCAGCTTCGCACTGCATGGCAGACTCTTTCCGGGCAAAAATCGCCTGCTTTTCCGCGTCCGCACAGGATTGCACCGTTTGGTCCTGTTTCTTGAGCCGCTTCAGCAGGCGGTTCAGCGCGGCCAATTCCTGTTCAACTGCGTCTGTCTGCGGCGCTTGGCCTGCGGCATAGGGATGCGAGGTAGCGCCGCACAGCGGACAGGGCTGTCCCTCTGCCAGTCGGGCGCGATGCTCCTCAAGGCTGGCAATGGTGCGGAGCAGCTCCCGCTTGTCCTGCAAGAGTTCGCGTTCCCGCTCAATCGCCTGCACGGAACGGCCTGCCAGCAGCTCGTCACGCACAGCCTGCGCTGCTATCAGTGCCTCTCGTGCCTTTGCCTCTTCCTGCTGCCTGTGCGCCTCCTGCTCTTGACTCTGAACCAGGCGGACCGCTGTTTCCCGACACGCTGTCCTTGCCGCGCCGCTTGCCGCCCTGTGGCTGACAAGCTCGTTCCGCCGCCCAGCCAGGGCCTTCAGCCGCTCTTCCAGACCTGCCAGGCTGCTGCTCAATCCCGCTTCAGCCTGATGCGCCTCCAGATAGGTCCGGGCCTGCGTCACTTCCTCCTGCACAGCCTGCTGTTGCGCCTGCGCCTGTACACAGGCAGCACGGTCTGCGATCAGGACCTTTTCCGCCGCTTTCACAGCCCTTTCCGCCTCTGTGGCCTGCTGTTGCAGGGCAGTCAACTGCCCGTCCAGGGCACGGGCCTCTTGCAGGAAAGGGACAGCAGCATCCAGGGCTGTGCGGGCGGCAAGACGCTGCTGCACTGCCTCCCGAAAACGGGCGGCCTGTCTGGCTGCAGTCCGGGCTTCTTCAGGCAGCGCTGCGCAAAGCGCCTTGCGGGTGGCTTCGTCTGCCTGCTGCTGACTGCGGAACGCGGTCAGCGTGGCGACCTGTCCTTCAAGGGCTGCTGCCCGGTACGCCTGTTCCAGTCGGGCGCGATCCGGCGCAAAGGTGGTCTGTTCCTGTTGCAAGGCTGCTTCCTGCCCGTTCAGTCCGGCAAGCTCTGTCTCCAGTTTGGCAAGGGTTTTGCGCCAATTCATGGCCTGGACCGTGGACTCCTGCCTGCGGGCCAAGACCTGTTCTTCCGCCTGTCGCTTTGCCTCTTCACCTCGCAGAACGGCCAGCTCTTCCGGGGACAGGAGGACAAGGGACTCCTGTCCGCTCTGCAGCGCCTCCAGACGCTGCTTTTCCTGCTGACAACGCTCATGAACGTGCATGGAGATCTCGCTGTACACGCCGGTTCCGGTGATCTGCTCCAGAACCTGGGCACGGGCATCTGGTCTGGCCTGCAAAAAGGCGGCAAAGCCTCCCTGGGCCAGCAGCATGGACCGGGTGAAGCGGTCAAAGTCCATGCCGGTCTTCTCTTCAATGAGGTTTGCTGCCTCGCCCTGTTTGCTGGCCAGGATCTTGCCGCTGTGCGCGTCTGCCACCTCGTAGCGCGGCTGCTGCAACTTGCCGTCCGGCTGTTTGCGCGCCCGCTTTTGGCTCCAGTGACAGCGGTATTCAGACTCGCCCACGGCAAAGGTAACTTCAGCAAAACATTCACCAGTGCCGCGAGACATGATCTCGTTGTCGCCGCTCACCTTGCCCAGACGCGGGGTACAGCCGTAGAGCGCCAGACAGACCGCGTCCAGAATGGTAGTCTTGCCCGCGCCGGTTGGCCCGGTGACGGCAAAGATGCCGTTGTCCTGAAAGGCTGGGGCGCGGAAGTCCAGTGTCCAGGACCCGACTAGGGAGTTGAGGTTTTGCAGACGGATTTCAAGGATGCGCATAGGAACGAAAAAGATGCGGGTTCAGGGAAGAAACAGCCTGGAAGACGGTTTTCCGGGCTGTATTGTACTCTGTTTGCCTTATTCCTTTGCGGAGAAAAGGGCAAGATGGAATGCAGGGGCGGGTGGTGCTTGTGTTTTCCTGTGGATATTTGCCAAGCATGCTATAAAACAGACCAGACAGGTATCAGGATGAAGGATTGCCTTCTTTTCGCAAACTCCACATTCTTCCAGATTTCCCCATGCTGAAAAACCTGCCCCACCTCACACTCCCTCCGAAAAACCGCCGGAAACTCCAGCAAGGTCTGGTGCTTGCGTCTCTGGCGCTCATGCTCTGGGCTCTGCTGCTGCCTGAAGACTGGGTGCGGCTTGGCGGCCCCCTGACCTGGCCACTGAAGACAGCCTGCAACTTCGTGCCAGCGGCGCACAAATTTGTCGCCTCGTCAGCACGGCCCGAACTCATGGCCGGGTTCATGGGACTGGCCCTGTACGTGCCGCCGCTTCTGGGCTTGTACCTCTGCCGCTGGGCGCTCTTTGACCTGCAAGGTGGCAGTCCTCGCCTCATCCTCTGCAAGCCCTATCATCCGGCCTGGCTCTGGGGCTTTCTCTGGTTTTTCTTCCTTTTTGCCCTGTATCTGTTCTACGGAACCCCCGAACGGGACTTCGCCCATCCCCGAAACGGCTATGATCGCCTCTGGTTCAGCCTGCTGGGCAACCGGCTCTTCATCGCTACGGTCGGCGTTGCAGTCACCGTAGCGGCAAGTGTGGCCTGTGCTGGGCTGTTCGGTTTTCCGATTCGCCTCTGGGCCAGGCTGGCAGGCAGGGAACAAGCTGCATCCCCTCCTGACCAAGGTTGAACTGCGCCCGGTTGAATCCTTGTTCAGTACAGCGAGCGCCTGATTGCACCCGGCGCGGTTTTCAGGAAGGCTTC
>CAMNHX010000173.1 GCA_946539945.1 uncultured Desulfobulbus sp.
CCCTGTGTCGGGCAGTCGGGCACACAGGCGCTGTTTGCGGATCTGTTTATCTGAAATTTTCTGGGAAGAAAAACAAGGAAAACCCGTGAATGTCAGTGTTTATTGGCATTCACGGGTTTTCCTTGGATAGGAACAAGCGGTAAAAGGAGACAGGAAAAAGACAAAGTGGAAACTCTTACAGCACTCCACTCTCAACAATTCACACTCTCTTTTACGACGTTGTCCGGGCCAGCCGCTGGTTGTGACCACTTTGCCGGTTCATGCCCAGTTCCTGATCAGCCCTTTCGTACAGGACCTCAAAGTCGTCACCGGCACAGGAAAAGGCAATGCCCACAGAGAGCGTCAGTTGAACCTCGATGTGCAGGTCCTGGCACAAGAGGGAGAACTTGTCCCGCACCTGCCGCACCTTTCTGTCAACCACAGCCCGCTGGCTGGCGTGGCGCATCAGGACCGTGAACTCGTCGCCGCCTGTGCGCCCCAGATGATCCCGACTGCGGAAGGTCACGCGCAGGGCTTGGGCCACGCTCTTCAGGACCGCATCGCCAAAAAGATGGCCGTAGGTGTCGTTGTACTGCCTGAAGTTGTCCACATCCACGATCAGGAGGGCGTGTGTCTCGTCCTGCTCTCCGATCAGGGTTCGGCTCACGCACAGGGCCATGGCCCTGTGGTTGTATAGCCCGGTCAGGGTGTCAGAGTCTGCCCCCCGGGTCAGCGCTTTGGCCTCGTCCTGTATCTGGGTGATGTCCCGGGTGCAGAGAATCAGACTGATGTCGCCTGCCGCGTTGTTGGTCATATAGGCAGTGGTGCGCAACCAGCGCTGTCCCCTGCCGTCCTGGAAGTCAAAGGCAAAGTTCACCGAAGCCTCATGCACCCCGCTGTGAAAGGCTGCCAAAAGTCGGTCACGCGCCAGAACCCGGCGCATATCCTCCTGCTGTGCGGGGTCCTGAATCAGGGAAAAGGCTGTTTCAGCCAGTTCCGTATAGGTGTTGTAGTGCCTGCCGCCGAACAGCTCAAAGGTGCTTTCCTCCTCCACCAGGACCAGATTCTGACTCAAGTTCACCTCCCAGATCATGTCCGCGTCTGCGGTGACCGCGTTTTTGTACTGCTCGAACTTCTCCTCCATCTGCTTTTCAACGGTAATGTCATCGCTGAAGGCAATGGCACGCAGAGGTCTGCTGTGCTGATCAAAAATCGTCTGGTAGTACATGGTGAACCAGACCCAGCCGCGTTTGGCCTCCCTGACCCGCATGGTGTACTGCCCCTTGGGCACGCCGCTGTACACGTCGTTGAAAAAGCTCTTGTAGCCCTCGCAGTCGTCCGGATGGATGACGCCAGCCTCAATAACAGAGTCTGGCGCGTTGGGCATGGAAGTGGCAATGCCGGTCCAGTCGCCCTCGTTGTAAATCTGGTTCAGGGTGCGGTTGGGGATGTCAATGACCGTGATGGTGTGGTCGGTCAGGCCAAGGGCTACCCGGTACATTTCCTCGCTCAAGCGGAGCTTTTCGTAGCTGTGGAAGAGCAGGGTATAGCTCTTGTGCAGCTCCTCGCAGGCCCGCTGGAGTTCTTCCCGGCTGGCCGCAGTGTGGGAGACAGGCTGTTCCCGGCGGAGGATAGCAGTGAGATCGGTCAGTGAACCGTAAAAGAGACGGCGTTCTTTCTCTTCCCGCAGAAAGAAGAGGCGCAGATGCACCCAGAGGACTTGTCCGTCCGGGCGTATGTGGTGAAAGGTCCCAAAGGCGCCCAGAGGTGCTTCGTCCTGGGCGCGCTGAAACAGGTTCAGGAGCTTGGGATATTCCTCTGGCATGACTCGGGGATGGTCGAGAGTCACCTCTTCGCCTGCCCCGGACCGGAAAACGCGGTAGTACGGCGCATTGACGCGCTTGATCAGTATCTTGTCATCAACAAGATCGTAAAAGGCGGCTGGACCAATGAGGTCGTTCAGCATGGTGTCAGTGACGACCGTGGCGTCCATCAGCTCGCGCAGGTGCAGCTGGTTGACGCTCTTGGCCTGATAGCCGCTGTAGTCCACCCGGGCAGGATCAGCGATCAGGTTTTCGTACTCCTGTACAGGCATGGGCCGGGAATAGTAGTAGCCCTGCGCATAGCGGCAGCCCATGTCAACCAGAAAGCGGACCTGATCCCTGGTTTCCACGCCCTCCATGATCACTGGCACGTTGATGAGCCTGGCCATGTTGAGCACGGATTCCAGAATGTCCAAGCCGCGCTGCTGACTTTCCGGCGAGCCGCGCAAAAACTTCATGTCAAACTTCAGGAGGTCAAAGCTGATGTTGCGCAGCATATTCAGCGAGGAGTAGCCACTGCCAAAGTCGTCCATCAGCATGGGAAAGCCAGCAGCCTTCAGGGCATTGATGGCGTCGCAGATGGAAGTTTCGTTGTCAGCATAGGCGCTTTCCGTGATCTCGATCTCCACCAGTTTGGGGTCAACGCCGTACTTTTTGACCATTGCGGTGAAAAAGGCAGCCACGTCAAAGGAACTCAAGTCGGTGCGCGACACGTTGACTGAAACGGGCAGGGCCTTCCTGCCGCTGTCCAACCACTTTCTCTGCCAGGCAAAGACCTCTTCCCATACGAACTGGTCAATCATGGAGGTAAAGCCCGACTTTTCCAGGATCGGAATGAACTTGCCCGGTGGGATCAGTCCCTTCTCCTTTTGCAGCCAGCGCACCAGGGCTTCTGCGCCCAGGATTTTCCCGCTGCGCATATCGCACTTGAGCTGCAGAAAAAAGACAAACTCCCGTGCCTCAAAGCCCCGGCGAATATCCTGCAGGATCTGGATTTCCTCGTCCTTTATGCTGTCAATGGTTTTGTCGTATTCAGCAACATGGGTCATGAAGTTGCCGCGCACGCTGTCCAGCGCAATGGCAGCGCGGTCAAACATGACTTCCGGGATCTGGTCTTCCGGCGCAATCCGGTACACGCCCAGAAGCGGAGAAAAGCCGGTAAATTCGGCAGGCAACACCCGGCAGGCTGCCAGGGCCTTTTGCAGACGCTGCACCTGATCCCTGTCGCAGGGCAGAAGCAGGGCGAACTCCGAGCGACCGAAGTACCCGACCACGCCGTCGTAATCCTTCAGGATGGCAAGCAGGCATTCGGCAATCATGGCCAGATAGCGCTCCCCCAGCTCCTTGCCGTGCCAGAGGTGAAAAAAGCGGAAGTTGTCGATTTCCACCGCCAGCATGGCATGGGGCTTTCTGGATTCGCCCAGAAAGCGCAGGTACAGGTCTGCCGCCTGGAAAAAGGCTTTTTCATCCAGACAGTGGCTGGCCCAGGATTCGGGCGTGGTGCGGGGTTCTGTAGGCTTGTCCTTCTCCATACATTTCTGATGGAAACACGTGGGTGAATAGGTACTCTGTGCGCCAAACGCGACACAACGAATGCGCGATAGTACAGGAGAACTGCCAAAGAACGCAAGTACAGCGAACAGAAGAAAGCCTTTCTGGAACAGAGCGGTCTGCCTGAACACGCCGCCGCACCTGTCTTTTGCGGCGTCATCCGATATTTGGCGTGGACTTCCCGGTATTCACGTCGGGGAAGAAGCGCCCCTCCATGTTGTGGGTTTTCAAGGTTTGTGATAAAATTTGCCCTGCACGCGACAGAGACGTGAACCCGTGGGGATGAACCGTCTCTGCGGCAGAGACGTGAACCTTCGCACTCATCTTCAATCCGTGGATTTGCGCCCCTGAAATCAGGTGCGCCCGTAGTCCCAACCAGCGAGATCCCATGCGTTCCTACACCATTGACGAATTGTCCTTTCTTGAGCGCGACAATCTGGACTCCTTTCTCAAGCGCACCCTGAAACCAGGCGCCCTGAACGGCGTCTTTTTTCTGCCCCTACCGCCAGACCTGCTTGGCCCGGCGCAACAGGGGCACGAGAGCTGTGCCCCCTTTTACTGTGCCGTGGTTCTGGGCAAGGATTCGGTGAATTTTGAACTGCTGGTGCGCAGCAGCCACAACCTGCACTGCTCCTGCATCGCCCTGGCCACACCGGAGCAGCGCCGCTTTGTCATGGACTTTGCGGACAGGATGCTGGCTGAAGAACTGATCAAGGCGTAAACAACCCCGCCCTTCGGGCGGAGCTTTATGGTCAAGGTTCAGGGAGCCTTGCCACATTGGGGCGGTTTACAGCGCCCCTTGATTGCCTGAAAAGGAAACCAAGGCTTGCAAGGTTTTGACCGGCATTCAGGTCAGCGTGGGCAAGCCTGCCACAAACAGGACAAGAAAAACGATGCCGTTCACGATGCCCTTCACTCCCGCAAACCGCGCAGGTGCGCGAGGTATAGGCGGGATTCACATACACCACCTGCAAGCCGCAGGCTTGAGCCTTGTACTCCACAAACTCCTGGAGTTGCGCCCAAGCCCAGCGGTGCAGACGGGAACGCATTCGCTTGCCCGCCTTGATGCGCTTGCGAAGCTGTGTCAGTTTTTCAAGGGCAATGACTGTGCAACCGGAGCGAAGAGCTTCTGCGACAATCGCCTTGCTGACTTCGTGGTTCACGTGACGGACGTGGCGTCTTTCCCGGCCAGAGACTTTCCGCAAAAGCTGTTTGGCGCTTTGGGAGCCGTTGCGCTGAAGACGCTTGCGAAGGTTCAGGTATTTGTCGCGTTCAAAGCGGAGTTTGCCGCCGCCAAAGAGCTTGCCGGTGCTGGTGGCGGCAAGGTT
>CAMNHX010000174.1 GCA_946539945.1 uncultured Desulfobulbus sp.
ATTCATTACACTATTGTAAATACATTTTTTAGTTCGAGTAAACACTCCCTAGAGCGTTTCCGTTTTCATTTTTTAGACTTTTACCGTGCTATCGCACTGAAAAGTCATGCTGAACGAAGCGGTGAAAGTAGTAAAAAGACAAAGCGGAAACGCTCCAACCATGTTACCATTATCCATTTTACTTTTCTCCTTTTACTTGTTGTTTTTGCCGATATTCCTTTAACCAATCGGCCCATTTCCTGCGTTCACGCTCCCTGCTTTCCTTTACCTCTGCAGCAGCCTTCTTGTATGCTGTACCAACCTTACTTGAATGACGGTCTGGGAATAAGTCCTCAAGTATTAAAATCTCATCTAAAAATAATGAATGAAGATATTCTTCTTTCTGTTCTTCAACATTATCCGTTAATGTTACCTGAAATCTGCTATCATTCTCTTTTCCAAGAACTTCTTTATCACAGAATCGTTTGAGTATATATCTAGAAAAACGATTTTGTGGTATATTAACACCAATACTATACAAACGAAGTCCCTGTTCATTACCCATGCGTTTCCAAGAGCCACAATGTTTATCATCACCAACAAATGCATTACGTGCATCAATATATTCATGAACATCTGAATCTGTGCAGGAAAAAGTACGATTATAAATATTATGACTAAGGAGATTTGAACTTAATACCTGGATCGTTAATAAACTCATTGCCTCAATCTTCGGATGATTCCTGATAAATCTTGCCATATCTGGAGATGATTTCCACTGATAATGTACCTGATGCAACCATTGACGTAATTTTTTCAGCTTATCCATTAAACTTGCATTTTGAAGATAGATGACATCAGAACCCCAAGCTCGACCGGTCAGGAGTGGGAAGTAGGTCATATAAAAAAACGCTTCTCCCGGAAAGTTGCGGTAAAACAGTTGCTCCATCTCACGATCCGCATACACACCTGTGGCCTGCTGTTCCATGGCCTGCCAAGAACGCAAAAGCAGCGAACTGGTGGCAACGGAAGTGCGCAGATCGTTGTTGTCCTTGGGCAAGAGCATATTGCGGGAGTAGGGATAGACAAACCACAGGTCTGTCCAGATACCACGCTCACCGTCCTGCTCCGGCAAACAGGGATAGCCCTGCCTGTATATCCAACCTTGCAGGGCGGTCAAAGGCTGCATGATCAGGGCCTCGGGATGGCCGCCCAAGTGTGCCCACAAGGTCCGCCACATATACACGCACTGACCCGCAACCCAGTACTCCTTGGCGCTATAGTTGCCGTTGTCCTTGCCCATCCACTCCACCCGCTGCTGTATGTACAGGCAGCAGTGAAAAAGCGCCAGTCCCATCAGCATTTTGGCAAAGCGCCGGGAGCGGAAAAAACGGACCATGTCTTCCAGAACCTCGCCCGCTGCATCGCGCCAAGCGCCGTACAAGGGCACGTCCCGCCATTGCCTGTACACGTGGACAAGCCCTTTGGCCAGCAGTACCAAAAAGGCAAAGGTGCATAAGTACAGACTTGTCAAAACCAGGGTAAGCAGCAGAAAAAAGAGACCAAAGCAGAAGTGCAGCATAGGGAACTCGCTGGTGCATAAAGGGAGCCGGGTACAGATTCAGGGATGAAGCGATGGAACCGGCATTGCGTGCAAACAGGCGGCCCCTGTCCTGTCCCTGCCGGAAAGCATAGGGGAAGACCGGGAAAAGGGCAAGCGGTCTGGCGCTCCTGCCTACCTCTTGCAGAAGAACCGGTTTGTTGCGCTTCCCGGTCAGAAGACCGGGAAAGCTGCCCTACGACAAGGCAAGGCTGTATCAAAGCCTTTGCGGCCTTCCCTGCCATATCCCTTGCATTCATGCAGGCCCTGCCTTACATTCCTCCCGTCCTGTTCATCCATTCCCCGGAAGCCTCCTGCTGCGCGAGACGGTATGCGGTTTTTCGCCCAGGTCAGGAGGCTTCCTGTTTGCGCCCGGCAGAGTCGCGGCGTGAGGGATGCCGAAGCTGTTCATTTCGTCGGCCTGATGGCCGTCTTCAGTAACTCAAGGAGAATATCATGGGAATCCTGGCCAAGATTTTTGGCAGTAAAAATGACCGCATGATCCGGCAATATCGCCAAGTGGTGGCGCGGATCAACGCATTGGAAGAGGGTATTTCCGCCCTGACCGATGCGGCCCTGGCCGCAAAAACCGCAGAGTTCCGGGACCGTCTCCAAAAGGGCGAAACCCTGGATCAGCTCTTGCCCGAAGCCTTTGCCGTGGTGCGCGAGGCAGCCAAGCGCATTCTGGGCGAGCGCCATTACGACGTGCAGCTTATTGGCGGCATTGTGCTGCACGAGGGCAAGATCGCGGAAATGAAGACCGGCGAGGGCAAAACCCTGACCTCAACCGCGCCAGTCTATCTGAACGCACTCTCTGGCAAGGGCGTCCACGTGGTCACAGTGAACGACTACCTGGCCAGGCGCGATGTGGAATGGATGGGCCAAATTTATCGTTTTCTGGGCTTGAGCACAGGCTGCATCCTCCACGGCATGGATGACAACGAGCGCCGTGCAGCCTATAGCGCAGACATAACCTACGGAACCAACAACGAGTTCGGCTTTGACTATCTGCGCGATAACATGAAGTTCTCTCTGGAATCTTACTGCCAGCGCGGCTTCAACTACGCGATTGTGGATGAGGTGGACTCCATTCTGATTGACGAGGCCAGAACCCCGCTCATCATCTCTGGCCCGGCGGAAATGTCCACTGACCTCTATGCCCAGGTTGACCGCATCATGCCCAACTTCAAGAAGGACGTGCAGTACACGGTGGATGAAAAGGCGCGACAGGCCATGTTCACCGACGAGGGCGTGGAACTGGCAGAAAAACTTCTGGGCGTGGACAACCTCTACGATCCGGCCAATATGCTCCTCTTGCACCACGTCAACCAGGCGCTGAAGGCCCATGCCCTGTTCCGGCGGGACGTGGACTACATTGTGAAAGACGGCAAGGTGGTGATTGTGGACGAGTTCACAGGCCGCACCATGGAAGGCCGCCGCTACTCTGACGGCTTGCACCAGGCCCTGGAGGCCAAGGAGCACGTCAAGATCGAGCAGGAAAACCAGACCCTGGCCTCCATCACCTTCCAGAACTACTTCCGTCTGTACGACAAGCTGGCTGGCATGACCGGCACTGCTGACACTGAAGCCCGCGAGTTCAAGCAGATCTACAATCTGGACGTGGTCATCATCCCCACGCACCAGAAGATGATCCGTCTGGACTATGCAGACGTGGTTTACAAAAACCAGGATGCCAAGTACCGCAACATCGTCAGGGAGATCAAGGAGCGCCACGCCACAGGCCAGCCCATTCTGGTGGGTACTATTTCCATCGATATTTCCGAGAAGATTTCAAAAATGCTGACCGAAGAAGGCATTCCGCACGACGTGCTGAACGCCAAGCAGCACCAGCGCGAGGCCGAGATCATCGCGGGCGCGGGCGAGAAGGGGCGCGTCACCATTGCCACCAACATGGCAGGTCGCGGCACAGACATCAAGCTGGGGCCAGGCGTGCGCGAACTGGGCGGTCTGCATATTCTGGGAACCAGTCGCCACGAGAGCCGCCGCATTGACAACCAGCTTCGCGGGCGTTCCGGGCGTCAGGGCGATCCGGGGACTTCCCGCTTTTACCTCTCTCTGGAAGACGATCTGCTCCGCATCTTTGGCTCTGACAAGCTGGGCTTTCTCATGGACAAGCTGGGCATGGAGGAGGACGAACCCATTGAGCATACCATGGTGACCAGGGCCATTGAAAATGCCCAGCGCAAAGTGGAAGGCCACAACTTTGACATCAGAAAGCACCTGCTTGAGTACGACGACGTGATGAACAAGCAGCGCGAGGTCATCTACAGCCAGCGCCGCGCTGTTCTGGAAGGCACAGACATCCACGAGCTGATTGAAGACATCATGGGCGAGCTGGTGGAGAGCATTGCCGGCGAGTTTGCCGACAACAGCGTGCCTTCTGAAGAGTGGAACTGGAAAGAGCTTGATGACCGGCTGGTTCAGCAGTTCAACCTGAAACTGAACTGGACAGAGGAAGAGCGGCAAAACCTGAAACTGGAAGAGTTTCAGGAAAGATTGCTGGCAGCGGCAAAGGAAGCCTATGCGGCAAGGGAGCAGATCAACGGCGTGGACCAGATGCGCCAGCTTGAGCGCATGGTTTTGCTGCAAATCGTGGATACCCTGTGGAAAGAGCATCTCCTGCAAATGGACCGCCTGAAGGAGGGCATTGGTCTGCGTGGTTATGGTCAGAAAAACCCGCTTCTGGAGTACAAGAAGGAAGGCTACAACCTCTTTGCCAAGCTGATGCAGGCCATTAGTCAGTACACGATCAGCAACCTCATGCGCCTCCAGATTGTGCATGAGGACGAGCTGGCAAAGATGGAGGAAGAGCAGCGCATCCAGCGCGAGCGCCAGATGGCCCAGGCCCGCCGGATTGACCGCGAGGCTGCAGAGGAGCAGGCAGCCCAGAAGCAGCAGCCTGTGCAGCGGGAGGAGGAGAAGATCGGACGCAACGCGCCCTGTCCCTGCGGTTCCGGCAGAAAGTACAAGAAGTGCTGCGGGCGTTTCAAGAACTGAAACCCGGAAACAGGACGATACAGAGGGGAAGCCATGAATGGGTTGCACGAGTTTGATCGCATTACCCTAGAG
>CAMNHX010000175.1 GCA_946539945.1 uncultured Desulfobulbus sp.
AGGCGGCAGGAGATGCTTCGCTTCGCTCAACATGACATAAAAAGTGAAAACGGAAACGCTCTAATCCTCCTGCCCTGTCAGACAGGACTGGGTTGGGCTAAGGAGATTGCCCCGCCGACATTGTAGCCTCACGGCAAGTTCCGGGCAACCGAACCCCTCCTGCCGGTAATCCGACAGGGGGGTTCCCCCTCCCACTCTCCACCCTCTTCCCTGTGCTGTGAGCGGCTCTGTAAGACCACCAGCCTGGAATCCCCCGCCTTCAGACAGAAGAGGAGGTCAAGACAGACCAGCCCCAACCTCTCTGCCGCGCAGAGGAGCCATCACCCCCACCAGCTTGGCCGGGAGCTTGGGCAGACCGCTGATCAGGGAGACCAGCACTGCCGCCAGATACGGAATCATCTGAATGCCCAGCATCGCGCACCACACCCACACGTCAACCCACAAGGCATCTGTGCGCAGTGTGAGGATGCCGAAAATCGCCAGCCCCAGCACTGCGGCAAAGAGCAGTTCTTCCCGGGCATCAGACAGGGCCTTCAGGATCGCGTTGGCCTGCGCCTTCTTGGGCGTGCGGAAAAACCCGATCTTCCTCGTGATAAAGCCTGTCACCATGGCGCGTGCGATGGTGTGCGACAGCGCCAGACCCGCCAGACCCGCGCAGAAGCTCTGTCGCCAGGAGGCGGATACCCGATTGCGGTAGAGAAAGAGCATCTTCAAACTCTTGAAGAAGAACAGGGTAACAGGCAGGCAGGCAAAAAGAACGTGTGGTGGTGTGACATCCTCGGGCCAAAGGATCATGCCCACGGACCAGCCTATGGCCAGCAGGTTGAAGAGCAGGTTCACGCCGTCTGCAAACCAGGGCAGCCAGCCTGCCAGAAAATGGTAACGCTGTCCGCTGGTGAGTTTGCTCTTCTTCAGACCCAGCATCTGCATGAGGTGGTGGCGCAAGATGAGCACTGAACCGTAGGCCCAACGGAAACGCTGTTTCTTGAAGTCCAGAAAGGTGTCTGGCATAAGACCGCGCCCCAAGGTTTGCGGCAGATAACTGGCCTCGTAGCCCCGCTCAAAGATGCGTAGTCCCAGTTCCGCGTCTTCAGTGATGCACCATTCCGACCAGCCGCCCACCTCTTCCAGAACGCTCTTGCGCACCATGGTCATGGTCCCGTGCTGGATGATGGCGTTGCGCTCGTTTCTGGTAATCATGCCAATCTCAAAAAAACCCCGGTACTCGGCCAGACACATGGCCTTGAACGCGTTTTCTCCGCCGTCGCGATAGTCCTGCGGAGCCTGCACAATGGCCATTTTGGGATCGGCAAACTGCGGGCAGAGCGTGCGCAACCAGTCTGGTGAGACCTGGTAGTCGCTGTCAATCACTGCCACCACCTCTGCCGCGACTGCGGTATGGCGCAGGGCAAAGTTCAATGCGCCTGCCTTGAAGCCGGAAAGCGGATCCTTGTGAAAGAAGCGGAAGCGGTGTCCCAGTTCCTTGCAGTACTCCTGCACAGGCCGCCAGACCGCCTCATCCTTGGTGTTGTTATCAATGACCAGCACCTCAAAGCGCGGATAGTCCATACGCTTCAGCGCATCCAGAGTCTGCTTCATCATGTCTGGCGGCTCGTTGTAGCAGGGCACATGGATAGAGACAAAGGGCAACTCGCTGTCGGCAAGTTCTCTGGTATTGCGCGGCATCCGCTTCCAGGTCTTGAGCCAGAGCGCTTCAGCCCACTCGTGCGCTTCAGCGAGAATGACCAAAATCGCGCCCCCAGCTGCCACAAGGAGCATAAGCCCTATCACCAGTGAGGAAACAGTCAGGTATTGGCGCTGAAACTCGTACACCAGCCAGACCGCAAAGGTGGCTATGGCGTAGGCAACCAGGGCCAGAAACTCGCGGCCCCGTACCAGAAGCCCCCGGCTGTCGCGGAAGAGAAAGAGCAGCAGTAGGGTTGCGCCTGCCACGCTCAAGACCGCCAGACTGCGCCATTCTGGAATGGTCTGAATAGGATGGGTGAATTCGAACTTGGGCTGACGCTTGTCGTTGTACACGCCCCAGTACGCGCCAGCAGCCCCTTCAAAGTCCTGCCCCTTCCAGCGCTGATCAAAGGCTTCCATGAGGTAGTAGGTAAAGCCCCGGTGTTCCGCCTCTTTCAGGAAGCGGCGGAGAAAGGTGGCCTCGTTGGCTACAGAGGGCACTGCTCCCCTCCTGATACGACCCGCACTGGGCCAACCGGTTTCGCCAATGACAATGGGCTTGTCAGGATAGGCTTTCTGCACCTTTTCATACTGCTCCAGGCAGTAGGGCAGGGCGCGGTGGAGCGGGATGTTTTCCCAGTAGGGCAGGAGGTGGATGGCGAGAAAATCCACGTGTTCCACCAGTTCCGGGTATTTCATCCAGATATGCCAGGGTTCGGCCAGACTGACCGGCGCCCAGACCATTTTCTTGACCCGTTTCAGGTAGGCAATGGCCTCCTGAACCGTGATTTCTTCCCGCAAAAGCGCCTCGTTGCTGATAATCACCCGCACGATGTTCTTGTGGTTGGCGCGATATACCTCAATCAGGCGGTTGAGCTGTTCCTCATTGGCCTTCTTGTCGTTGCTAATCCATGCGCCCAGGGCCACGTTGAGCTTACGGGCTGCCGCCAGACGGGGAATCTCTGCCAGCGTGCCTTCCACGCTGTAGGTGCGCACCGCGTGTGTCTTGCCCTCCAGAAGCGCCAGGTCAGCGTCGATTTCCTCAACTGTGGGCAGAATATGTTCGAGGGGCGTCTGTTCGCCCCGGTAGGGCGAGAAGGAAAAGCCCTGGATCTTGTCTGGCCAAGGTGGCTCCATGTTGGGTTCATTGACCATGTGCCACAGCACAGCGGTCAGACAGGCCATAAGAACGGTGATGACAAAGCCGGAACGGTTCATGACAGGGTATGGGAGGAACTGAAGGGGTTGTGCCCTTCCGGGCTTCAGGGATGTCCGCAGCCGCCGGTTTCTGCGCGGACCAGGCGTTTCGGGATGGGCGCGGTTTGAGAAAAGCAGAAATGCCACAGACAAATGTCAGCCCTTTGTATAACAAATTGCACATATTCTCTCTGATTTTTTCTCTTTCGCTGGCCAGAGACGCCTTTTTTCCGGCATTCAGAGGCGAGAGGGCTTTTCCGGACCACAGAGCCAGGCGCGCAGCACTGGCCAGGCGTGCAGGTCAGCCTGCAGCAGACGCTGGGAGTACAGGTGCAGCAGATTCAGCACTGCCACCAGGCAGTGGACCGGAACCTGAAGCGCGTGCAGACTGTCCAGACTGGACTCCTGGACATGGGCAGCCATACGGAGCGCTTGCAGGGAGAGCGGCGCTGAGGGCGTGGGCTGGCAGTGCCCACAGAGTAGCAGTGCGCCGTCCGCGTTCTGCGGATCCGGGGCAAAGCAGGCCGGGCCAGAGATGGGTTTCCGGCAGCGGCGGCAGTGGATCAGATCAGGTTTGTATCCGGCAAGCTGGAGCAGCTTCAGGTGAAAGAAGAGCAGGTAGCGAAAAGGGCGATCCCGGCTGCTGATCGCATCCACTGCCCAGAGTAGCAGGGTATAGAGCCGGGGATCCGGGTCCAGGTCCCGGGTGAAGCGCAGGCACAGCTCGGCCAGGCAGGTGGCTGCCAGAAAACGCGGATACTCCTGCCTGATCCGGAGATGTGCGCTCAGCAGTTCAGCCTCTTCCAGAAAGTACAGTCCTGAAGAACTGCGTCGGGGGGGGCGGCAAAAAAAACGGAGCCGGGAAAACGGCTCCAGTTTGTTGACAAAGCGCTTCTTGCTCTTCTGCGCACTCTTGGCAATGGCTGTGATGCGCCCGGTCTGTGCGCCGTACCAGGTGACCAGCTTGTCAGCCTCGCCAAAGGGAAGAACGCGCAGAACCAGACCTTCGCAGGTCCTGGCGTTCATGAGGCGGCAGGCAGGGCAGACATGGCCCGAAGGCGGAGTTTGTGTTTGCCGTTGCTTTGCGGCGGAAAGCCCAAGGGACGCCCGTTGAGCCGCAAAACTGCGCTGGCCGGTTCGGCAAACTCGATGGTGAGGCGGGAACGGGCTTCCCAGCTGGCGATACTGGCCCGGGTATAGATGATCCGCACTGCCTCGCCGTCATCCACCTGCAGGACCACTTCAGTATCCTTCAGAAAGCGGGCTTCCAGATTGATGGCCTTGGCTGCTTCCACGCTGGTACCCGGATAGGCAGGATGAAAGGCGGCAGTCGGATCAGCCGGAGCGCGTTTCTGCTCCACAAAATGCCCGGTTGGATTCCAGCCGGTATAGCCGCAGAACAGGGTGACAAAGAGGACAATGCCTGCCAGAAGGGACAGGGCCTTGGTTGCTGGCGAGACCGGCGCAGGTTCAGCCAAATCCAGGGCACTGGTTACCGGGCGACGCCGCTGCCACCATCTTCGACGCCGGATGATCTGGCCACTGGCGCGTTCCTGCAGAAAGCGGCAGGCCAGATCATTGCCGTCCAGCCCCAAAAAACGGGCGTACATGGCAACCAGAGGGCCAGCATAGGCGTCAACCGGAAGCAAGTCGTAGGCGTCTGCCTCAATGGCGTCAAAGATGGTGCGAGAAATGCGGGTGGCTGCATGAACTTCAGCAAAACCCAAGGCCTGGCGCTGGCGTTCCTGTTGCAGCAAGACGCCCACTGTCTGGAGTTGTGA
>CAMNHX010000176.1 GCA_946539945.1 uncultured Desulfobulbus sp.
CTTTCAGGTTTCGTTAAATATGGCGAATGTAAATTTCCCGTCTTACGAAAATATATTGTCGTTGGTAATGGAAGGGAGAATTGGATTCTGAAATATGCATTTACAGATGCAGTAGAAGGAAAATATAAAAATATTTTATATATTGAGCCTTATATATTTCCAGATTCAGTGAAAAAGAAAGAATATTGGGACAACTTTGCCGTTTCCAAACGAGACAAATTGAGAATGTATGCAGCAAGCCGGTGGCGTAGATATTCAAGTTTATTGGATTTACAAATTCAAGATAATGAAATTGTCTGTCTTTGTTTTGTCATAGGGAGAGATGTTCAAAGACTTTTTGACCCGTATATGTTGAAATGGTTAAAAAATAAATTTGGAGACAGAGTTGCCACTTTTCTTTTATTATTTGATTCAATAAATGTAACAAAGGAAGTGATGGGGTGGAAATATATCACAGAATGTTTTTCTTATTTTGATTATGTTGCCAGTTATGATTCTGTAGATGCAGAAAATTACAATTTAATTCATTTTCATGACCCATATCCAAATAGACAGATTACGCCCTTATACGATAAACATTGCGATCTTTACTTTATAGGCAACGAAAAAGGACGGAAAGATTTACTGCTTGATATTGCTGAAAAAGCAACAGAAAATGGACTCACTATAGAATTTAACATTGCCAATCTACAAAATGAAGGATCTGGAATACCCGGAGTAAAAAATATTGTTACGCCAAAGAGTTATCAAGAGGTTCTCGAAGATATATCTAATGCATCATGTATTCTCGAAATACTGGCAGGTGGACAATATGGTCCATCTTACAGATATTTTGAATCTGTTGTATATAATAAAAAACTTTTAACAAATAACAAATTGATAAGTAGGATGCAGTTTTATGACCACAACTATATGCGATATTTTGATAAACCAGAGAATATAGATTTTGATTGGATTCTTAATAAGACTACTGTTAATTATAACTATAATGATGAATTTTCTGTGGATAAAATATTACACCAGATAGTTGAAAAAAGTCATAATATAAAACTGCATTCTCACGAATTATATTCTCATAACTCAAGGAATTTGCTGTTTCCGTTAGTATCAGTAATTATACCAACTTATAACAGGAGTAATACAATTTTAAGATCTGTCTATAGTGTACTTAATCAATCGTATAAAAATATCGAGTTGATTGTGGTAGATGATGGTTCAACAGATAATACATTACATATTTTAGAAACTATCAAGGATTCACGGTTGCAAGTTATAGTACAAAAGAATCAAGGCGCATGTAAGGCAAGAAATACAGGAATAGAACACAGTAAAGGGGAGTTTATTGCTTTTCAGGATAGCGATGATGAATGGCTTCCAGAGAAGCTCGAGTGTCAATTAAAAGTATTATTATCTGATCCTACAATAGATGTTACATTCTGCAACTGTAAAAAAATAGAGATAAATGGTGGACAAACCTACAGTGAACTTCTCATCCATCTTTTTGATTCAAGAATCATTGAAAGAGATGAATTACAAAGTAGAAGCTTGGTGAGTACACAAACGATTGTGGCTCGTAGGGAATGCTTTGATCATGAACGGTTTGACGAAGAAATGCCACGTCTGCAAGATTATGATCTTGTTTACAGGTTATCTGAATCATTTACATTTTTTTATGTAGCGATTCCTCTGGTCTGTATGTACAAGCAAGATGACTCAATTTCAACGTTCCCTGAAAAGTCAATTTTTGCAAGAAAGCGTATGATTGAAAAATATGGATATGTCATGAAGAGAAATATTGATGCATATAATGATATGGTATCAACCATAATACATAACTCAAAAATGATTGAAAGTGATGATGAATTTTTTGAACTTCAGTTCTCCTTGTTGAAAGAAATCAGAAAAAACCAAGATAAAATTGCAAGTCAAATGGAAACCATCCAACAACTTGAGGAAGAAAACAGGAAACTGAAGGTTGCCATTGGCAAGCAAATATCTTCACTGCTTGACACGTCCAAGATTCCCTGATCTGTGTGACTACTGGCAATCTCGCCTTTCTTCAGGAAGTCTGTATCAAACAGTGGGACAGTTCCATACTACTCAACAACGACACTGCTATAGGCTATGAGTGTCCCAATTCTCAAAAAACAGTGGGTTATTGTGTCGAGATGTAATTTTGGCAGTTTGAATATCAGAAATGATGTATTGCATCAACTTGGTTCTTATTGCAAAACATACGAGACAGTAGTGTATCAACGGACATTTTCTCAAATTCACTCTTCCTTTCTCTATTCGCGTTCCGTAAGATTGGGCGAAGGACAGGAGAACATGAGACGGTTCTTGATACAGACAAAACTGTCGAGTAACTGGCTGTTTTTTTCTTTCACCTGTTCAAAAATTTTATGGGTATTACCTCTGACATCATTGTTCTGGTTTTGACCGCCTTTGTCTGCGGTCTTGTCATGCAACGGCTGAAACAGCCGCTCATTCTGGGCTACATTCTGGCAGGCATCATCCTGGGGCCACATACTGGTGGCATTACCGTGGCCTCCATCAAGGATATTGAACTGCTGGCTGAAATTGGTGTGGCCCTCTTGCTCTTCGCGCTGGGTCTGGAGTTTTCCTACAAGGACTTGTTGCCAGTCAAGTGGATCGCCTTTCTTGGCACACCTTTGCAAATCCTGTTGACCATTCTGCTTGGCTTTGGCATCGGCAGGATGCTGGGCTGGGACACCGCAACTGCCATCTGGTTTGGTGCGCTGATTTCCCTTTCCAGCACCATGGTTTTGCTGAAAACCCTGATGAATCAGGGTTGGATGGGCACGCTCTCCAGCAAAGTGATGATCGGTATGCTGATTGTGCAGGATCTGGCTGTTGTCCCCATGATGATCCTCTTGCCACTGTTGAAGGACATCAGCCATCCGGGCGCCTGGTTGCCTGCCCTAGGGTTGGCCCTGGGCAAGGCGGCGCTCTTTCTGGCCACCATGTACTTTGTTGGGTCCAAGGTGTTGCCTGTATTGCTCAAGCGCATCGTGGCCCTGGGTTCGCGGGAACTCTTTTTGCTGTCAGTCATTACCATTGGTCTGGGCATCGGGTATGCCACCTATCTGGTTGGTCTCTCCTTTGCCTTTGGCGCCTTCATTGCGGGCATGGTTCTGACCGAATCCGACTACGGTCATCAGGCCCTGTCTGACGTGATCCCTTTGCGTGACCTTTTTGGCCTGCTCTTCTTCGCCTCGGTAGGTATGTTGCTTGACCCGAAATTCTTGCTGGAACACTTGAGGGAAGTGCTCTTTCTGGTCTTTTTGGTCACAGTAGGCAAGGCTGCCATTTTTGCCGGGATTTCCAGGCTCTTCCACTACGGCAACGTGATTCCGATTGCCGTGGGACTGGGACTGTTCCAGATTGGCGAGTTTACCTTTGTGCTGGCCGGTATTGGCGTGAAAAGCGAGGCGATCAGTCAGGACATCTACAATTTGGTCCTGACCACGGCAGTTGTGACCATGCTGCTGACACCTCTGCTTTCCGGCCAGACAGCCCGCATCTACGCCTTCAAAAAGCGCCACATGAAGCGGGAGCCACTCCAGACCATCAACTTTGAAAGCAGCGAAATCAAGGATCACGTGGTGATTGCCGGTGGCGGGCGCGTGGGTATGCAGATCGCCCATATTCTCCACAACCTGAACATTCCTTTTGTCATTATTGAACAGAACCAGCGCCTGGTGGAAATGGCCAAGAAGGCAGGATTCAGCGTCATCTTTGGCGACGCCAGTCATGAAGTGGTGATGGAAGCGGCAGGCATCCAGCGGGCCATTCTGCTCGTGGTGACGATTCCAGCCATGGTCATTGCCCAGACACTGATCAAGGGAGCAAGCAAAGTCAACCCGCCCCTCCGCGTGGTGGCGCGGCTTTCGGATGCCGAGTTCCTGCCCGAGTTCCAGAAGCTGAAGGTTAAAAATCTGGTGTATCCCGAATTTGAGGCTGGTCTGGAAATGACCCGGCAGGCTCTCTTGCAGCTTGGTTTGCCGGTGCAGGAGGTTCACCAGTACACCGAGCCGCTCCGGCAGGAGTTTTTCCAGCGGGGCGATGAAAGCGAGGGGCTGATCCAGTCCTATCAGACCTTGGCGCAACTGCGTACTGCCGAGCAGAGCTTTGATCTGGAGTGGCGTCGGATGCGGGAAGGCTGCGAACTGGCCGGGCAAACGCTTGCTGAAGCGCAAATCCGGGTCCGCACCGGGGTTTCAGTGGTGGGTGTGCTACGAAACGGACATCTGGAGTCCAACCCGGGTCCGGATTTCCGCTTGCAGGCAGGCGACATGGTGGCAGTGATTGGGTCCAGTCAGGCCCGGGCCAGCTTTAACAGCCTGCTAGCGCAGGAGGCAGACACAGACGTGTCGCCCTCTGCCGGGCAGGCGGAGGCAAAGGCGCAGGTCTGACGCCCTGTTTTGCCAGTCCGGCAAGGACAAAAGTCTCCTTATCAGCCCTTATCCAGCGACAGCCATACCACACAGCCCTGAAACGACCTGCTCCGGGATTCCCGTGCAGGTCGTTTTTAGTGGGTGTTTACACAAGTGTAACATTCTGATAACATTCAAAAAATCTCCAAAACTACCGAGGAGGCAAGAGGCTTTCCGCGTGCCGGGGAGAGGGTGACTCTAC
>CAMNHX010000177.1 GCA_946539945.1 uncultured Desulfobulbus sp.
TTTTCAGTGCGAAGCACGGTAAAAGTCTAAAAAATGAAAACGGAATTGCTCTAAATGCTCTCATAAAAACACTCTCAATCTTATAAAACAACATTGGGGAATCACTTTAATGATTCCCCAATGTTATTTACCTTTGTCTATTTTGTCCTATTTTATCTTTACTGCTGTTTCGAACCTGTCTTTTTACTAGAACGAGACTTCGAGCCAGTTTTGGTTGTCTGCTCCTGCACTGCAACAAGTTTGGTTTGTAAAGCTGTCAATTCCTGCTTCATATCCCCAATTTGCTGTGGAAGCTCATTGACCTTGCTATTCACTTCTTCCCGCAAGGCTGTGATCTCCTGCGGCAAGCCAACCATCGCTTGAACTTGCTGTTCAACTCCTGCAAGACGCGCAGACATTGCGTCAAGTTTTTTACCAGTCTCGTCCAGTGTATCACATTTGCCAGAGAAAGCATTCAGCTTTTCCTGAATCAGCATCACTTGGTTTTCCATGTTTTGCTTCGCTGAATCTGCCGCATTCTGAACCGCTACTTGGACAGCGTCGATCTGCTCGACACGGGCATATTGAGCAAGACCAGCTTCTACACTCTTTACCGTTGCCTCAAGCGCTGCAAGCCGCTCATCCACTTTCTGTAAAAGTTCGGCAGTACAGTTTGAGGTAAGTGCTCCACGCTCGACATTGCCACTAAAGGCCGCAGCGTTGGCTGGAGGAGTATCCTTCAAAGCGTTGACCGGGGGCGCATCCTTCAAAACTGCTACCGCACAGGAGTCATCGCCGCAAGAAGCGGCCAGAGCCGGTTCACAGACGCCAAATGTTTGAGGAGCGATGCAGGCCAGCATTCTTCTGACCTGTTCCATCGCCGCTGCTTTTGTCCTTGCAGCTACGGTTTTACCTTGAGTGCGATCCATAAGGTAGGCGGCTGCGATATAAATGTATAGCATAATCGCTATGCACAGAGCCACACCAATTGCCAAACCAATCGCGAAAAAGACAAGTTGGAACAGTGTCCCAATGATAATGCCAATGGAACTGAAAACTCCTCCATCTGGTCGTGATAAAGTCAAATACGCTACCAAACTGAAAAACAGAAAAATTGCGCCTGCACTCACATACGGAAAGAGCGTGGAATTTTTTTTCATTCAAATCACCTTCTGTTGAATCTTTTGATATTGTCCCAAGCCGCGCCCCTGCGAGGGAAACCTTTTTACCCTTCCAGAGCTTGACCGGACTCTTATTTACTGTTTTCACAGAGATTTCGCAAGCTGCGGCAACAAAAAAGGGCAATCGCAAGATTGCCCTTTCCACACAGAATCAAAGATACCCTTATCTGCGGTTACGCTTGTTGTACTGCGCTTCCCGTTCACGGGCCATGGTTTGCACGCCAGGGTTTAACCTGTACAGAAAATCATCCATCAGCGCACTGATGGCCTTCTCGGTTGCAGCTTCAAAAAGCACATCATACTCCTGATCAGCCAAGAAGCTCTCCGGGGATACCTTGACATCCACCCGGTTCGTCCAGACAACGTCGCCGTTATACGCATCCTGCACCCACATCCGGAGCTGGACAACAGCCTGGGGAATATCTCCAGTCTCGTCGGCAAGGGCGCCCAAGCCTGCGCCAATCGCACCCCAAGCAGCGGCATTGCCAGCACGTCCATGCCCCTTGATGAGCAGCTTGGTAGAGGAAGTACCATACAAGGCTCCCAACGTTCCCCCTGCCACCATATCTGCTAATTGATCATAGGTGTCCGCACTGGCCTGACCAAAGGCAATCTTGTTCGTGATCCCGGTTACAAAGGGAATAATACCCTTCTTCCAAGGTTCCCAACTGGGATCCTTGCGGCTCTTATACTGAATGATGCTACCGCGCAACACATAGTCAGCGCCAAAAGTCTGACCAAGCTGACTCACTTCCGCCGTATCCAGACCCAAGGTACCTGGAGAATCCGTGGCAGGAGAACCGCCACGCAGGAAATTCTTGTACTTGCCCAACTCTTGGCGCATAGCCGGAGACCAGTCACCGTGGGTCAGCTCATAGTCAATAGAACTAGACAATGTGCCCGAATACGCAACTACATCAATAATGTTGCGGCCAATCAAATAGCGGAAGACATCTTCCTGGATAGGCACGGTAAAGCCGTTTTGCACCAAGCGGTCAGAGAGGTTCTCGCTGACAAACAGATTCCGCCTGAATGCGGATTCAAGATTGTCTGCATCCGTATAATCAGCAAAGGGAAGTACCACAACTCTCTTCCCCTGACCAATGTTGGTTCTCAATTCAGGATTGTTCTTCAGAGACTGTTGTACCGAAGTGCCACAACCGACAAGAGCGGTCAAACAAAAGGCTGAAACTACGAGGCTGAATGGTTTCATTATGAGCACCTTGTTGAAATGAGGAGTATCTACTTATATGGTGTAAGTATAGTGGTCAAATGATTTTTGGAGCAAGCAGGATGACCAGCTCTCTTCTCTGTACGTTTTTTGACTCATATCCAAAAAGATACTTGACCACCGGTATTTTGTTCAATACTGGTACTCCCTTATCCTGTGTTCCAGTAGTCGTATCAATCAGACCACCAATCACCAGCATTTCACCGTCATTCACTTGGACTGTTGTGGACATTTCACGCATATTGACCACTGGTAACCCAATTTCAAACTCCATAGCACTACCTACTGTCCGATAAGGAATAGGATTACCCGCATCATCAGGCTCCAATTCAGAGGTTACAGGAGTCAACTGCATGATAATTTTGTTATCATCCACAATTGTAGCAACAACGCCCATCGAGACACCCTCTGTTACACTGTCAGTCTCAACAGTATAATCATCACTTCTGATTCCTCCTGAAATTTCTACATCATTTTCAATAGAGGAAATATATTTCCTGACTTTACCAACGCTGATGAGAGCGGGTTGACCATTCAACACAGTCAATTTAGGGTTGGAAAGAACCTTGGTTGTTCCCTGTTCAGATAAAGCATTAATAAAGCCGACGAGTGTATTGTCGGTCAAGCTTACGGACTGAACAAAACGCCCACCGACCGTTTTAGAATATATCGGTCCCATGCCTATACCAAGACCAACCACTCCGTCCCAAATTCTTTGCCAATCTAAACCAATTTTGGAATGGTCATTCAAATAGACTTCAATAATTTTGGCCTCAATGGCAATCTGCCGATACAGTTGCTTTTGCAGATTGGCAAAATAATTCTCAACGGTTGCCATGACCGAAGGTTTGGCGGTGACGGTAATTTGACCTGTAGCCTTATCAATAATATAGAACCCACCGTCTTCAGCCCTCTGCCCACTCTTACCACTGTCAGCCGTTTTAACTGCTACAGGTTTGGCGGCTTTGGTGACAGGCGCATCTTCCCCTTTTTGCGCTGCAGCAGCAGCGGCAGCGGCTGCCTCTGCAGCTTGAGCCTTGCTTTCGGCAAGGGCCGCTCTTTCAGCAGCAGCCACATTCAGAATAACATCCAGATTTTTCTGAACATTCTCCCAAATATCATACGGATTCTCTTTGCTGTCGAGCTTGATTATTCCTTCGATGTCTGTGGACACTTCGCCACCTTTTGGCATGAAGTTGCCCCCCACACCCACCGCATAGTTTCCTTTGACATAGGGCACGCCCAGTTTGAATATCTTGGTCGTCTTGTTTTTGACGACAATAGCATTGCCCTCTATCTCATGGAAGTAGTCAGCCTGCCGCAACAGGTTGGTCACCGCATCTTGGAACATATCTTGGGCATTGATATCCACATCCACCAAGAAATTCTGATCCACATCGCTGGCCCAGCTTACGGTCATCCCCTTGAGGTTGGCCAAGCGCTTCAGCACGTCCCACAGAGGCTGGGGGCCAACGGTCGATTTGATGGTCGCACCAACCCGGATTTGCAGTTCAGGCTGCGTTGCTCCCAAATCCTCCACTAAAGCGGCTTGGGAAGTCACATAACCGGGATTCTGGTAGCGTGACGGCATTTGCAGAGGGGCTTGGCGCTGTGCCTGATTGGCAGCCATCGGCATTGGGGGTGGCGTCTGCGTCTGCCGACCTGAACTTCCGCTGCATGCCCCCAGTCCGCAGATCAGAGCAATTGCCGCAATGCCCACTAGTGTTCTTTGAAACTTCATTTCTTTTCTCCGAATGTAAGAATCAATTCGCCATACCTACCCTGGCTCTGACAAACCGTGACAAGTCTGACGGCAATGCAAAACCCGAACTCAAAAGCGCCCTGTATGCCTGTACCGCCTGCGCACTGGCTCCCATTTTGTCGAGAATACGCGCTGTAGCAACCATCGTGTCCAAGCTTCTGCCATAGAGCGCGTCATGCTTGGAGAGTATCTGCAAGGCCAGATTATACTGCCTTGCCTCTTCGCGGAACAGGGCATAGCTGAACAGAGCCTCCTGGCTGGGCATCTTGCCCTGAACACTCATGTCAAAGTATGAGGCGGCTGTAGCCATATCCCTCATATTGGCCGCCGCAATGGCGGCATTGAGTGCTGCCACACGGTCATTTTTGTTGATAGCCAAGGCTCTTCTCGCATACTGCAAGGCTTTGTTGTACTGCCTCAACTCTACGAGGTACAGGGTAGAAATTCTGTCTGCCAGCTTGGCATTGGTTTTCCACTT
>CAMNHX010000178.1 GCA_946539945.1 uncultured Desulfobulbus sp.
CCAGACCCCGCGCCAGATAGCCTAACGGATAACCGTGCAGCTTGCGGTACAGGACCAGACTCAAAAAGGCGAAGTTCAGCATCATGGCGCAGGAGGTTGACAGGGCAATGCCCCTGTGGCCCAAGACGCCAATCACCAGATTGATGATCAAAAGATTGGCCCCCACGCCCAAAAAACTGCCAATGACCGGATAGCGCGTGCTGTCCGTGGCGTAAAAGACCGGAACCAGCACCTTGTTGGCTGCATAGGCAAACAGTCCCACACTGTACCAGCATAGGGCCTCTGCAGTGGCGCGAGTGTCTTCTGCGGTAAAGACACCGTGCTCAAAGACCAGCCGGATGATGGGTTCAGCCAGAAGAACCAAGCCAGCAGTGGCGGGCAGAGCCAGGGCCAGGACCAGAACCAAGGAGGAGGTAAAGGTTTCCTTGAGGCTCCCCAGATCCTTTTGCGCGGCCTGCCGGGCCAGAACCGGCATGATGGCAATGGAGAGCGCGACCCCAAACACGCCAATCGGCAGTTGCACCAAGCGGAAGGCGTAATTGAGCCAGGAAACCGCACCCTCCCCGCAGGAGGCGGCAAAGTTGGTGTTGATGAAGATATTGAGTTGGGTTGCGGACAGGCCAATGGTAGCAGGCAGCATCAAGAGCAGGATGCGCTTCAGGCCGCTGTCTCTGGGCGCAAGGACGAAACGGAAGCGAAAGCCGGTCTTTTTGAGGGTGGGCAGCTGCATGAGCAGTTGCAGTGCTCCGCCCAGAAGCGTGCCCCAGGCCATGCCCGCAATCGCGGGCTGTCCGAATTGGGGCAGCAACCAGGCCAGGCTCAAACCGCCCAGAATGGAACCCAGATTGAAAAAGCTGGAGGACAGCGCAGGCACAAAGAACTTGCCCTGGGTGTTCAACATGCCCATGACCACGGCAGACAGCGAGACAAAGACCAGAAAGGGCAGCATAATGCGGGTCAAAAGGGCAGTGAGTTCGGTCTTGCCTGCTGTCAGGGCAAAGTCCGGGGCCAGCAGCAGCACTATGGGTTCAGCGAAAAAGAGGGCGATCAGGGTCAAAAGGCTGATGGTCATGGCGAAAAAGACCAGCACATTGCTGGCCAGTCGCCAGGTTTCCTCGCTGCTCCTCTTGGCCTTGTACTCGGAAAAGATCGTGACAAAGGCGGCGGAAAGTGCGCCTTCGCCAAAGAGATCGCGCAGCAGATTGGGCACGCGGAAGGCGACGACAAAGGCGTCATAGGCAAAGCCAGCCCCGAAAAGACCGGCAAAGACCTGTTCCCGCACCAGTCCCAGCACGCGGCTGCACATGACAGCCAGGCTGACCGCTCCAGCGGAACGGGCAATACCAGCGGTGCTTTGGGCGGGTTTGGCGGATTCTGACCTGGACATGGCTCTTTTGGCCTTGTGGCCTGTTCTGGACAAGGGTGGACAGGCCCAGAGGCACAAGGCCCAGCCGGGTCTGTGGACTGTTCTTGCTTGCTTTGTGAAGCGCCAGCGAATATATAACAAATTTGCGCTGTTGCCCAGACTGCGTTCCGGGCGACCGGGCAGGGTCAACAAGACCCCTCATGCGCAAAAGCCACGTGTCGTCACGCGCATCCTATTTTCTACAGCTAAATGGAGGTTTTTTATGCAGGACGTGCAACAGATCAGGAACACCGTCATTCTTGGACACGGCAACAGCGGCAAGACAACCCTTGCCGAAGCCCTGCTGTTCACGACCGGCGCGATCAAACGTCTGGGCCGGGTGGATGACGGCAACAGCAGCCTGGACTTTGAGCCGGAAGAAACCAAGCGTCATATTACCATCAGCACTGCCTTTGCCCAGCTCGCTTGGAAAAAGCACGAGATCTATCTGGCAGACACACCGGGCGATGACAATTTCCTGAACGAATCCCGCTTTGCCGCCCAGGTCGCTGACACTGCCATTTTGACCGTGGGCGCAGTCACTGGCGTGCGTGGCCAGACGGAAAAGTTTATCGAACTGATCCAGGACAATACCCTGCCCTGCCTCATCTGCATCAGCAAGATGGACAAGGAGCGGGCAGACTTCCACAAGACTCTGGAGAGTCTGCGCGAGCAGACCCCGCTCAAGCCAGTGGTCCTCTACCTGCCCATTGGCGCGGAAGACAAGTTCAAGGGGCTGGTTGACGTTGTGGCAGGCAAGGCCCTGCTGTTCAAGGCGGACGGGAGCGTTGAGGAGGCGGAGATTCCCGCTGATCTGGCGGACGAGACCTCGCGTCTGCGGGAAAACCTGATGGAGCACGTGGCTGAAACCGATGACACGCTGCTCGAAAAGTTTCTGGAGGAGGGCACGCTGACCGATGAGGAGTTGGCGCAAGGTCTGAAAACCGCCATCAAAACCGCTGCCGTGGCTCCGGTTTGCGCCTGTGCGCCTTTAGTGAACAAGGGCATGAGCGCAGTGCTGGATACCCTGGTCACGCTCTTTCCCTCCCCTGCGGACCTGCCTGCCCGGGCCGGACTGGTTCCAAAAAGCATGGACGTGGCCGAGCGCGAAGGCAAGGCAGATGCGCCCTTTTCCGCCCAGGTTTTCAAGACCATGGCTGATCCCTTTGCAGGCCGCCTCACCATTTTCCGCGTCTTTTCCGGGATCTTGCAGGGCGACAGTTTTTACAACGCCACCCGTGAGACCACAGAACGCTTTGGCCAGCTCTTTGTCATGAACGGCAAGGAGCAGAAGCCGGTTAATGCAGCGGTTCCAGGGATGATCGTGGCCGTGGCCAAGCTGAAGGACACCACCACTGGCGACACCCTCTGCGATGAGGCAAATCCGCTTATCTATCCCTCTCTGGAGCCTTTGCCCGCAGTGATTGCCTATGCGGTCAGCGCCAAAAAGGGCGAGGAAGACAAGCTCTTCTCCTCCATTAGCCGCCTTCTGGACGAAGACCTGACCCTGAAGCTGAACCGCGACACCCAGACACGGCAAGCCCTCCTTTCTGGCGTGGGCCAGGTGCATCTGGAAGTGACGAGCGAGAAGATCAAGCGCAAGTTCGGTGTGGAACTGGAACTGCAAGTGCCCCGCGTGCCCTATCGCGAAACCATCAAGGGCCGCTGCACGGTCCAGGGCAAGCACAAGAAGCAGTCTGGCGGACGCGGCCAGTTCGGTGACTGCACCATTGAGATGGAACCGCTGGAACGGGGCAAGCACTTTGAATTTGTGGACAAGATCGTGGGCGGCGTTATCCCGCAGCAGTACCGTCCGGCAGTGGAAAAGGGCATTCTGGAGGCCATGGAAAGGGGTGTCATTGCAGGCTATCCCTTTGTGGATGTGCGGGTCAACCTGATTGACGGGTCATATCATGCGGTGGACTCCTCTGAAATGGCCTTCAAGATTGCCGGGTCCCTGGCCTTCAAAAAGGGTGTTATGGAGGCTCAACCCGTGCTGCTGGAGCCGATCATGACCATGGAAATCCGTGTGCCCAAGGACTTTGTGGGCGATGTCATGGGCGACCTGAACAGCCGCCGGGGCCGGGTTCTGGGCATGGATTCCACGCCCAAGGGCGAGGTGGTCAGCGCCCAGGTGCCGCAGGCAGAGATCCTGCAGTACGCCCTGGACCTCACCTCCATGACTGGGGGGCGCGGTACCTTTACCGTGCAGTTTGATCATTACGAGGAAGTGCCGGCCCATATTGCGGACAAGATCATTGCCGCCTATCAGGCCGAGGCCGGAAACGCCGAATAAGACGAACAAGGAGGGCAAGCCGGGCAGGTTTCCGCACAGGAGACCTGCCCGCTTTCCTGATGCCGCATGGAAACCAGCCGCTCCGCCAGAAAAAGAGAGATGCAGCAGCTTGAGCGCCTTGCCGTAGCCTTGGTGGAGCTTCCTGCCCGTTTGCACAGTCTCTTGCCCTGCCCGGAAGAAATCCGCGAACAGCTTGGTCGGGCGCAGACCATGAAGGGTGGGGCCAGGCAGCGGCAGATCAAGTATGTAACCAAACTCCTGCAGGCTGAAGTGGATCAGGATGCCCTGTACCGCTTTCTGAACCAGCGTCAGGGTCGGACCTTGGCAGAGGCAAAGCGCCAGCACCTTTTGGAGCGCTGGCGGGACGCCCTGATTGACGAGGCATTAACCCGCGCCGAAGAAGGCAACGGTGTCTTGCCGGAACAGTGGCGCAGCGCGGTTCTGGACGAGGTCCAGGGCGACCTGCCCTGTCTTGACCGGAACGCGCTGGAACGTCTGGCCTGCCGCTTTGCCCGCACCCGGGACCCCCGTGCCAGCCGGGAGATCTTCCGCGTCTTCAAAGCCGCCCTTGAGGAGAAGGAAAGGGGGGAGTCTGTTGCATAGAGCAATTCCGTTTTCACTTTTTATGTCATGCTGAGCGAAGCGACTTTTCAGTGCGAAGCACGGTAAAAGGGAACCTTGAAAAATTCAAAATCCGCGCTCATCCTCGCAGGTAAACTTGAGGAAAATCGGCAAGTTACAAAAACGGCAATCCAGTTTGTCGGCTATCTTGCAAGGTTCCCAAAAGTCCATCTCCTGCCGCCTTCCCGGTATTCTCCATGACTGCTTTCACCCCGCTGGTGCGCTGGAAAGCCTTCAGCGCTTCGCGCTTCAGACTTTCCAGCGAAGCGGTGAAAG
>CAMNHX010000179.1 GCA_946539945.1 uncultured Desulfobulbus sp.
TTCAACGAGACTGCCCAGAGGAAAAAGGCTTGGTTTTCGCCGCAAGATTCCCCAAAGTGGGGAATTTTACGGTTGCGAACCAAGCCCCTATTCCCCCAGGTCTCATTATCTCTCCACAGGCTGACACGGCATGTCCTGCCGCCGAGTGGAGAAAATAGACGAAGACACGGAAAAAGGCAAGTGGGTTTGCGCTATCCATCCCCGCCCTGAAGGCCGGGGATGGATAGCGCAGCCTGGTCAAAAAATACGGGACCATGCGGGCGTCTCAACCAGCACGGCAGCAAGTCCGCATCACATTTCCAGGGCAAACTCGCAGTTCAGATCGGAACGCTCAAAATGGTGCATGACTCTCTTCAGCTCAAACAGGTTGTTCACCTGAAAATCAACTTCCCAGTCACCGGGCGTGTTGCTGTTATGCACACCCAAACGGATCAACTCGGAAACCCGCATTTCTTCCGGCGCAGCGGCAAGCAGGGTCAGAAGATGGCAGCGCGTGGTCCCCATGACAATGATTTTCTGCGTTTTCGGCACTGGTGTGCGGGAAAGATCCCAACGCACCTCCACCACATCTTCCCTTTGCAGGTTGAGTTGTGCGAGCTTGAGGCAGTTTTTCCGGTGCAGGGAAAGCCCCCTCTCGCTCAACAGGCCAATGATACCCTTGTCCAAGGGGCTGGGATGGCAGCAGGAGGCGATCTTGAAGACTACAGGGTCAAGCATGGACAGGTTGACCTGGTTGAAAATGCCGGTAGGCGGCTCATCTGTGGGATAATCGCTGTACACCCGGTCACGGATTTCAGGCACCACGACACTCAACTTCAACCGGTTTTCACCCACTGCCAGATACAGGCCCGGTATATCGTCCAGTTTGAAATGCCTCAAAACCTCTTCCATGCCTGGTTTGTCCAGAACCTCTCTGGGGATGCCGTAGCGCTGCAGTTCCTGCTGCAGAATCGAAGCGCCGATCTCGCGTGAGACCTTGGCCCGCCGCGCACTGAAGGTCTTGCC
The DNA here is from genome assembly GCA_946539945.1 of uncultured Desulfobulbus sp. Classification (GTDB taxonomy): domain Bacteria; phylum Desulfobacterota; class Desulfobulbia; order Desulfobulbales; family Desulfobulbaceae; genus Desulfobulbus. Next base: position 1,006 of record CAMNHX010000179.1, read on the forward strand.
CACAGCGGATTTTGCCAAGGGCGTCTTGCAGAGCTGCTGGACACTCACATCAAAAAACACCGGCTCGCTTTGCTGGAGAATATGCACCACGTTGCCATCCTGAAGGCGATGCGTGGGCAGAACCTTTTGCTGGCCGATCCTCGCACCCACACAGGTACGGCCAATGTCTGGATGCACGCTGAAGGCGAAGTCCAGAACCGTTGATTGGGCAGGCAGACAGTACAGATCGCCTTTGGGTGTGTAGGTGTAGATCTCCTTGCTTTCGCCGGAGGCGATCAGGTCGCGGTACGACACGGACTCGTCGCCCATGATGTCGAACATGTTCTGAATCCGTTTGAAAAAGTTGATGCTGGCCCTGCTACCCAAGGCCCAGTCGCGCACCATGCCGCGTCGGGCGCGGCGCTGCATCTCCTCGGTGCGGATCTTGAACAGGTATTTTGAGCCTTTAATGTTGGGACGGGCGTGCAGGCACTGATAACCAGTGGGCTTGGGATTGGCGATGAAGTCCCGGATGGTGCGGGGAGTGGGAGGATAGAGGCGGTTGACCACGCCCAGTGCGGTGTAACAGTCTTCTCTGGTCTCCGGCAGGATGACAATGGTCTGCGGGCTTTCAATCCGCTCCATCAGGATGTGGTGTTGTGCGTCGTAGTAGGCCCACAGATCACGGGTCCGCAGTTCCACCTTGGCTGTCAACTGGCTGGCTGCCAGTTCCTTCCTGATGCGCTCCACAATGTCCAGGGCCGCATGGTCTTTCTTCAATTCAGCGATGTGCTTCTTGATGGGCTTGATCTGCTGCGGAAACTTGTAGGTAATCGCCAGGTTGTACAGTTCACGCTTGATCTCGAACAGCCCCAGAATGGTGGCAAGCGGCGCATAGAAGTCCAGGGTTTCGTCCGCGATTTTCTGGCGCTTGTTCTGGGGCATACTTTGCAGGGTGCGCATATTGTGCAGACGGTCAGCCAGTTTGACCAGCACGACTTCCAGCTTGGCAGCCGCGCCACTGAAGATCTTGCGGTGGACCATCTTTTTGAAAGTCTGGCGGGAGCCGGTGAAATGCGTTACCTTGGTGCAGCCTTCCACAATGGCTTCCACATCCGGCCCAAACTTTTCGCGCAAAAGCGGACCGTCCACGCCATCCACGTCTTCAATGGTGTCATGCAGCAGGGCAGCAGCCAGGACCTCTGGCGAGCGGATGTCCAGAAGTTGCGCCAGAATGAGCGCTACCGCGCAAGGATGCATAACGTAGGGTTCCCCGGACTTGCGCTTCTGCGTCTTGTGCGCCTCACAGGCAAAGTCCAGGGCTTTCCAGAAGACGCGGGTGTCCGTACCCGTGCCTATGATTGCCGCCATGGACTGGCGGTATCCGTCAAGATCAAAGGTTTTATGCTGCGGCATGGCGGCTGAATCCTCCTCTGAACAGGGCTTTCGGCAGGCTGTATGCAACAAGCTTGCCGGAAAAAAAACGAAAGCGCAGCCTAACAGAAAATGAGTATTCAAACCATGAAAAAAGCGGGCAGCAGCAAGGTGTTGTCAAAGACGGCAAGGAGCAGATTTTGAGCGTCAAGAAAAAGAGCGGGCGGCAGCTTGTGCAGGGCCGTCTGGAGATGACAGCCAGGGGTTTTGGTTTTGTGCAGGTTGAAGGTGAAGCGCCAGGCAGCAAGGACGTGTTTGTGTCTCCGACTGATCTGAACGGGGCCTTGCACGGCGATACGGTTGTGGTCAAACTCCTGCACGAGAGTAGGGGAGGCAAGCGGGAAGGCGAGGTGACGCGCATTGTGGAGCGTGGCTGTTCCAGACTCTGCGGTCTCTTTGCCGCCACTGGGGCAGGCGGATTTTTGATACCGGATGACGGACGCCTGCCTGAAAACTTCCGCATTGCCAAAGCCGACACGCTGGCTGCAAAAGACGGTCAGGCAGTGCTGGTGGAAATTCTGGACTACGGTTCGGCAGGGCATCCGCCCAAGGCGCGGGTGATCGAGGTCTGGGGCGATCCCTGGCAGGCAGGGGTTCAGGTTCGCATGGCCATCTTTGCCGCAGGCGTGGCCGAGTCTTTTTCACCAGAAGCCTTGGCCGAGGCTGCTGCCCTTCCGGTCCTTGACTCCTGCGAACCGGGCCGGGAAGACCTGCGCGATCTCTCCCACGTCACCATTGACGGCGAAGACGCCCAAGACTTTGACGACGCCATCTGCGTGGAAAAGAGCGCCTCTGGCTTCACGCTTTACGTTTCCATTGCGGATGTGAGCCACTATGTGCGGCCCGGTACAGCCTTGGACAGGGAAGCCTATCGCCGGGGAACGAGCATCTATCTGCCGGGACGGGTTCTGCCCATGTTGCCGGAACGGCTCTCCAATGACCTATGCAGTCTGGTCCCGAATGCGCCCCGGCCCGCCTTTACCGCAGTGCTGCACTTTGACGCCCAGGGACGGCGCGTGGGACAGCGTTTCACCAGGAGCCTGATTGTCAGCAAGAGGCGCTGCACCTACACCGAAGTTGAGCGCCTGCTCTTTCAGGGCGATGCGGCGCTGGCCCAGGACTTTGGCGAACTGGCAACCATGCTGGGTCATGCCCGGGACCTGGCCGCGCTTTTGAAGACGCGGCGCCTGGAGCGCGGCAGTCTGGAATTTGATGCACCAGAGTCAGTGGCACGGATTGAGGCAGGCAAGGTTCTTGCCATGCACCGGGCTGCACGGGGCAGGGCCAATATGCTGATTGAAGACTGTATGTTGGCAGCCAACGAGGCAGTGGCTGAAACCCTGTTTCAGGCCGGGCATCCGGTCCTGTACCGCATTCACGAAGAGCCAGACCCGGAAAAGCTGGAACTCTTTGCCGATGCGGCCCGGATTCTGGGCTTGCACCTGCCAGCGGGCCAGCCTGACTCTCACTGGGTAGCTGAAGTGCTGACCATGGCTGCAGAGACGCCCCATTCCTACATGATCAGCAATCTCCTTTTGCGCGCCATGCTGCAAGCCCGCTATTCCCCGGAAAACGTGGGGCACTTCGGGTTGGCGGCAAAGTCGTACCTGCACTTTACCTCCCCCATCCGCCGTTATCCTGACCTGATTGCGCACCGGGTCTTGCAGGGCTGGCTGTGCCGGGACAAGACAAGCCGTGACCCGGAGGCCCTGGCTGAAGCCGGCCTGCACCTGTCCCGCTGTGAACGCAAGGCTGTTGATCTGGAGCGCAATGCACTGGCCCGCATGGCTGTGCTGTTTCTGCGCGACCGGGTGGGTGAAGACTTTGCAGCCACAATTTCCGGGCTTTCCACCTTTGGTCTCTTTCTTGAACTGGAGGAGAGCGGAATCAGCGGCGCAGTGCCGATGGCTCTCTTGCCTGCGGACTACTATCTGGTGGATTCCCGGCGGCATCGCCTGATTGGCGAGCGCTGGGGTCGCGTCTTCCAGTTGGGCGACCGGGTCTTGGCGCGACTGGAAGACGCGCTGTTGACAGAAAAGCGCCTTGTCTTTTCCCTGCGTTAGAGCGGTTCCGTTTTCACTTTTTCTGTCATGCAGAACGAAGCGACTTTTCAGTGCGAAGCACGGTAAAAGTCTTTCAGTGCGAAGCAC
>CAMNHX010000180.1 GCA_946539945.1 uncultured Desulfobulbus sp.
CCGTGCTATCGCACTGAAAAGTCATGCTGAGCGCGTTAGCGCGAAGCATCTCCTGCCGGTTTCCAGAATGTTGGCAAAAGCCTCTCCTGCCACCATTTTTTCGCCGCAAACCTTACCGTTTTTCAGAAACTCCTTGCGTGTCATATTGTCTCTAATTTTTGTCCTTCCCGCAGGAAGTCTTGCCTTTCTAGAACGCACCCTCCATTCCCCTTGACTCGCCTGCACCCTATTGTTATCCTGAAAACAATTTAGTTAAGGCTAAAATATGGACAAAAAACAAACAATCTGGAGGAAAACATGAGCAAGATTTTGATGGTTTTTGGTTCGGAAACCGGCAACACGGAAAACCTCGCGCACCTGATTGAAAAGAGACTGGCTGACGCGGGACACAGCGTCACAGTGGAGAATGCAGCTTCGGCCAAGGCGGAGAATCTGGCAGAAGGCTACGATGCCGTGCTTTTGGGAGCATCCTGCTGGGGCGACGACTCCATCGAGTTGCAGGCGGATTTTGATACCTTCTTTGCCCAAGCTGACAAGATGGGGCTTTCCGGCAAGAAGGTGGCGGCCTTTGCTTCTGGAGACCAGAGCTACCAGTATTTCTGCGGCGCTGTGGACGTGGTGGAAGAGAAAGCCAAGGAACTGGGCGCGGAAATCATCACTGAAGGTCTGCGGATTGAGGGAGACGGGGCTGGCGAAGACGTCGCAATCGGCAACTATGTCAGCGCTGTGCTGGCCGGATTGTAAGGGAGAGGATCATGAACGCTGGCGCATCCCCACTGATTCGGGGAATCCACCACCGCCTGAACCAACACAACCTGCACATTCGCTGCGAGGAGCTGGGACAAGAGCAGGTTGATGCAGTGGCCTCTCTGGCTTGCCAGCATCATCAAAGCTGCCACCACATTTTTATTGACGTGCGTCCAGTGCAAAGGCCACAGCCTGAAGTGGCACGGCGTCTGCAAGCCGCCTTCCGGGCCGCACCCATTGCGGCGCAGAAAATTGTGTACAAGGGCAAGGCAGGATTGGAACTGGCCTTGGACGGCAACCGTGTCATTGTGGTGGATGAGGCAAAGGCTGGGCATCACTGCTGCGGCAACTGTGCTGGCTGTGCCTGCCGTAAACACAAGGACAGTGTGGCGCAAACCTCTCTACCCCCGGACTCCGCACAGCCTGTCTGTTCCTGAATTTTTCAGCGGTCCACCCTGAAAAGAAGCGGCTCCAGAATGCCCGGCATGGCATTCTGGAGCCGCTTTCTGTTTGCAGAGGGTCAAAGTCTGGTTCTCTCCGCCCGCAGGAAGTGCGCTTACTCATACCGGGGCAGTTCTCCACTTTCCTTGAAGTGCGCATAATCGGCGAGAATGCTGGCGTGGTCAAAGGCCAAAGGCGGCAGGGCGTCCAGCCTGTAGAGTCGGGCGGTTTTGGCGTCGTCGCCGCCAGTGGGCGTACCGCTTGCCCGGGCGATGAATACGGTTGAAACCGTGTGTTGCCTGGGGTCACGCTTGGGATCGGAATAGGTGTGGAGCTGGCGCAACAGATGCACGTCCAGGCCGGTTTCCTCTTTTGCCTCGCGGCGGGCTGCTTCCTCAAAGGATTCGCCGTAGTCCACAAAACCTCCGGGAAGCGCCCAGCCAAACGGCGGATTTTTGCGCTCGATCAGCACAATCTGATCCTCAATTTCAATAATAATGTCCACTGTGGGGGCAGGATTGCGATAGGAAGGAGGAGAACTCATTTTGTATCCTTGTGTGATGGTTTTTAGGGCTTTGTTCTTGAGAGAGGGTTGCCTGCGGAGTGACAACGCTCTTCTGATACAGCGGCATGATTCCACTTTTTGTCCGATTCCGCCAGAGTCATCGGTGCGCTGGCTGCTTTTTCTGGCTCTTTCATCAGGTTCAGGTCTGGTTTTCCTTGAAACCGCAGGAGCATACCGGGAAGGCGGCAGGAGATGGACTTTTACCGTGCTTCGCACTGAAAGACTTTTACCGTGCTTCGCACTGAAAAGTCGCTTCGTTCAGCATGACATAAAAAGTGAGAACGGAAACGCTCTATACTGGATTTGGATGATTTTCTCCTTGTGGTGTTCATTCAAATTCCGTATTCCCATGAAAAGACATCCCCGTAGACCTCTGTCCGCGCCACCTGTGATCCCTTGGTCAACCGCTCCACGGTATTTCACGCATTAACGCGGGTTCCCTACCGCGAAACTTCCTGCTCCTCCCGCTCCAGCGCCGCGAAGAGCCGCCCGAAGCGCTCCTGCCCTGCCTCCTTGCAGACGAACCAGAACGTGGCCCGGGCCTCGGGATCGGTGAAGGGCACGGCCACGCGGTCATGGTGGATGTGGCCGCAGTCCATGCTGAAGTTCGTGGCAAAGGTGGGCAGGGACGAGGAATCCGCCACCTCGGCCAGAGCCTCGCTGCTGTCCTGCAAGAGAAAACGCGAGGCTGGCATCCGCTCCCGCACCACCCGGTTCCAGAAGCCCACTTCGGAGACCATCAGAAAACTCGTCCCGTTCATTCCCGCGAAACTCACCCCGGAGCGTGACGCGGCGGGATGATCCCGGCGCACGTACAAAAAAAGTCGCTCCGTCCCGGTCCGCAGGCAATAGAATCCTTCACCCGCAAACTCCCGGGTGAGGATGACGATCTGGTAGATGTCGTTCTCGAGTCCCGCGATCAGCCGGTCCTCCGGCCTGACTTCGGTGATTACGGAAAGACCCGGATAGAGCGAGGACACCAGCGGCAGCCAGCGCATGAAGGGGCCGGGTGCGCAGGAACCGATGGCCAAGGCCCGCTGACTCCGGTCAAAGGCCAGTACCCGTTCCACCAAATCCCGCTCGCTTTCCAGCACCCGTTTTGCGCAGGCAGCGGCCACCTCGCCGGTAGGGTTCAGGCGGATGCGGTTCTTGTCGCGCTCGAAGAGCGAGACACCCAGAAGTGTCTCCAGTTTCTGCATGGACCGGCTCAAGGCGGGCTGCGAGAGATGCAGGGCGCTTGATGCGGCGGACAGCGTGCCGTGCCGCTGGAGGGCGACCAGTTGTTCCAGGAGTTGCAGTTCGATCATGGCGGGTTCTCCTTGTCCTGGGTATGCGTTGGACGTATGGTACAATGAGAAAACGGCATTGTACAGGCCAAAAGGGATGTCGTATATGAGGGATGTCGAGTTTGAGACTATTCGTTCACCGCATACAAGACGCAGGAACATCATGGCCATCAAGCCGGTCCGCTGCACGGCGACAAACCACTCGCAACAAAAAGGGCCTTCCCATGATCACCCTCTTTCCTCGCTTCCTAGAGGTCATGGCCAAAGACCACGAGGCGGACATCGGGAAGCGCAAAGAGGAGCGACATGAAACAAAACAGGAAACATTTGTTCCTGGCCCTTTTGGCCCTCTTCCTGTTCCGCAGCCTGGCTCTGGCCGATACGCCGCAAGCCGACTCCCCCGCCGTGCGACCCAGGGCCGCCGACAAAGTTTCCGCCGTGAAGGAGGCGTTGCCGATGGCGAGGGTAACGAAGGACACCAAAATCACGGCAGTCATGCAAGACCCGCTCTTCGGCGACTGGGGACGGCTGCTCTTTCCCGTGGACCCCGCCTATTGGGACGGCGACACGCTGGGGACGCTCCGTCTCGCCTGGTACAGCCACATCCGGCCCGAGCGCACGGTGGAGATCGTGAACGCGCTGCGGGATCGGGCGGCAGCTGGGGAGCAGGTCTTTTACGACATTTACACCGAAGCCGAAAAGGCGGCAGACCCTCGCAAGCGCGACACGGGTTTGTTCATCTTCCGGGGCAGACCGGGGGCGAGAGCGGCCATCGTGAACGCGGGCGGTGGCTTCGCCTATGTGGGCGCGATGCACGACAGCTTTCCGCACGCGCTGGAGCTGTCCAAAAAGGGCTACAACGCTTTCGCGCTGATCTACCGCCCCGGTACGCAAAGCGCCTGCGAAGACCTGGCCCGGGCCATCGCCTTCATCCATGAACACGCGGCGGAACTGGACATCGACGCACGCGGCTACTCGCTCTGGGGCGGTTCGGCGGGCGCACGCATGGCAGCCTGGCTGGGCGTCCACGGCACGGAAAAGTTCGGCGAAAAGGCGTATCCGCTCCCGGTGGCCGTCATCATGCAGTACACCGGTCTTGCCGAGGTGACGGGCCGCGAGCCGCCCACCTACAACTGCGTGGGCACGGCGGACAGTATCGCCCCTTGGCGCGTGATGGCACGCCGCGTCAAGGCCATCCGGGCGAACGGCACGGACGCGGAGATCGAAATCTTCGAGGGACTGTCCCACGGATTTGGCCTGGGCGAAGGCACGGTCGCTGCAGGCTGGCTGGACCGGGCCGTCAGGTTCTGGGAGCGACAGAAGTATGCTCCTGACGCATGAGACATTGCGCAAACAGCATTGTACAGTCTAGGAAAAATGTCATATATGAGGGGAAACCGTACTTGTGGCTATTCGTTAACCGCATACAGGAGGCGGAATCGCCACCTGAATCATCACCATCTGAAAGACAAGGAGAACGACCATG
>CAMNHX010000181.1 GCA_946539945.1 uncultured Desulfobulbus sp.
TCTGCATGAGTCCAGTTGAGTCCTTCGGCAAGTGAAGCGTCAACAGGAACACCTTGGCGTTGAAACAGCAAGACACCTTCTGCAAAATTGGGCAAACTGGCAGGGGAAAGTGTGAGGTGCAGACCTTGTTCTGGCCAACAGTGCAGGAAGAAATCAAGATCAATGGCATTGCTCTTTGTTCCCCGATTCTTTTTCTGCATTACTTCAGTGCCGTCATAACTCAAGCTGACTACAATACTTTCCTTGTGTTCTCTGAACCACAGTTTGCTTTCTTCAGTGAACAAGGTTCCATTGGTCGTCATGGAGAAAATCCAGGGGACTGGAATATGTCCCTCTTCAGCCCATTCTACCAGTTGCTGAATCAACGGAAAATGGGTCATGGGTTCACCGCCCATGAGATCAATTTCCAGTTCATTGTATTTTTTGCTCTGTTGTATCTTTTCAGCTTCTTTCAGAATAAAGGAAGTAGCATCAGAAAAAGACATCTTTCGTTCAGATTTGAACTGCTCATAACAGTAAACACAGTTCAGATTACAGGAATGGGAAATCATAAGCAGACAGGTTTTACGATCATCCGTATTGTCTCTCCAACCTTCTGTTAATCTGTTTCTTGTTTTCTGAACCATCTTCCTTAACCGTTTTTACAGTGTTTCAGCTTTCATTGTCATTCTGAACGGAGTAAATTTTCAGCGATTCGTGGCAAAGCTGTTGTCATCCTGAACGAAGCGAAGCGAAGAATCTCATGAAGGTTTCCAGAATATCATCAAAAACAACTCCTGCAAACATTCCGGTATCCTTCAGGAATGCTTTCACCGTGCTGGTGCACTGGAAAGCCTGAAGTGCGAAGCGCTGAAGACTTTCCAGCAAAGCGGGAAATGCAGACACCTGTTTTGCGGCGTTTCGTTCACCATGACTTTTCAGTGCGATAGCACGGTAAAAGTCTAAAAAGTGAAAACGGAACTGCTATAATGTTACTTATCATCATCATTGTCAGAAAGTAACGCTCCAACGAATCCCTCAACTACACCACTCACTAATCCTTTAATAATACCTCCAGATTCATCATCTGATGATTCTTCATCAGATACAGATAATTGTCCACCAGACACACCTCTAACGAATCCTTCAACTATTCCTTCGAATACATCGCCCACTAACTCTATAATAGTATCTTCAGACTCATCATCAGACTGTTGTTCATTATCAGGAGATTCCCCATTAGCTCCTCCATCAACAACATTGAGTGCCACTGCTCCAACTCCTAAAGCTGCACCTGCTGCAAGAGTTGCTCCGCCAATTCCTGTTTTTGCTTGTTCAATGTTATTTTGATTCTGCAAGGCTTTTTGGGTATCGATATCACTCTGTTCTGCAGAGTTTGTTGCCCCGGCTTGATTCTGTATCTGGTGAGCAGTTATCTCACTTGCTACAAGCATTGTCCCACATTCTGGGCAAAACTTCACCCCTGACTGTATCGTATAGCCGCACTGTGGACATCCAGGTTTTTCTATCTTTTTTCCACACTCTACACAAAATCTTGCAGTCTCTGGAAGTTTCGCGCCACAATCACCACAATACTTCATGATTCACCTCCAATTCTTTGACAAAGTGTCTCTTGTTATGGGATTGACCAGTTCTGTTCATGTTATTCTGAATCAAGCGAAGCAAAGTGAAAATTTTCAACCGAAGCGATAAAAGTAAATATCTTGCCAACATTCTGGAAACTATTAGGATATTCTTCACCGCTTCACGCTTCAGGCTTTCCAGCGAAGCGGGAAATGCAGACAGCTTTTTCCGAGTGCTTCGCGATTCAGGATTACAGCTCAAAAGCCTTGTCGCTTGCCATCATCTCGTTGAACTCTTCCTGTGTACTCCATCCCAGTTCCTTGCCAAACATCTGGTTCAATGTGCCAAGAGAGGCGTACACAGAAACTGCATCGCCAGCAGCAACAGAGGTTCTCAAAGAGGCAAAGGTAGAATTCAGCAGTTCCTGACGTTGGGAAAAGTAAGCGTCTGCAATCTGATTCAAACGAGCGCTGTCTTCTGCCAAGGTGTCCATCATGGTACTGCAATAGGCAGCAACCTTCTCATAACGCAGTTCTGCCTCCTTGGCCTGCTTGAACATACTGGTCAGGGCAAAGAGGTAGGCATCAATGCCCCGGTTGATAAAGACAATAGCAATTCCTGCCAGACTGGCAGCCAGTACAGCAGACAAAACCTCCGGGATGCGGTAGGCAGACAGTTGCCGTTCCAGCAGCATGGCCAACACGCCAATGCCAAGGGTGGTTATGGTTTTTGCCCCGGCGGAGACGACATCGCCAAAGGATTTCACTTCTCCATTCAGATACTTGTTCACTTCCGCGAGCACCGGTCCCATTTCCTTTTTTACACGCAGCAAAAAGGTCGGTAGGTCTTTTATATCTTTGTTCAAGCACCTAATGATCATCTGCGTGACTTCATAGGGGAGATTCCCTGATATATGCTGCATTCCCACATCCTTGAAGCGGTAGGCCACAGTCATCAACAGTCGCGTGATACGCACCTGCACGTCCAGACCGGATGAAAAGGCGTCCTTGATTTCCCAGACACAGCCTCCCACCGCCAGAACGCACAGTTCGCTGACAATGTCGAGCTTGGAAGTGTCCACCAACTGCGTAGTCTGTACGTTGTTGTCCTTCCCGGAAGAAGAGTAATACATTTCAAACAGGGAGCGTTCCTTGTGCTGACCAGGTTTGCCAAAGGCTGCTTCCACCTCATTCTTGATCAGCTCAACTCCATTGGAAAAGTCTATCTTTTGCATGGCCTTGGCATGTTTGGCATACAGGTCCATGGCAAAGTCCAGATCTATGTCGCGGTGCAGGTGGTTTTTCAAAGCCCGGTTCACCCATTCTTTGGCCTGTTCTGCCACGTCATCCAGCAAGGGAGCCAACTTTTTTCCTGTCCATTCTCCAGCCACTTCTGCAACTGGTGCAAGTGGGGTTGCTCCCAAAATCTTTGTGGAGATGGCAGAAGTCACTGCGACGACTGCCGCCTCGTTTGCGGCAGGGCTTGTCTTGGAGGTTTTTCGACGTCCTGTTTCCTCTTTACTTGATATTAAACCGGTAATTTCAGTAACAGCAGAAGAAAGTACAGTATTTACAGAAGAAGGTTGTTCGATTTTATCAATTACAGTGACAGAAGTACTTTCAACCAATAATGTCTGTTTATCTGTTGCATTTACTCTCTCTTTTTTCTCTGATCTCTTTCTATCTCTTTTTCTATCAGTATTTGATATTGTACTTACAAGATTCTGAACCTGTTTCTCGCTTTGTACATGCTTCTTGGGTTGGGGAAGTGGAGAGACAGTGGATTTAGATGATACAATTTTAGCTCCACATTCAGGACAAAATTTCACTCCAGCTTGTATATTTGTACATCCGCACTGTGGGCATCCGCCCTGTGGCTCTACTTTTTTCCCGCAGCCTGGACAGAATTTGATATTCTCTGGAAGTTTTGTATTACAGGCAACGCAATGACTCATGATTCAACTCCTCTGCGCGTTAGACTGTTGGTTGGTATTTGAGAATGTTTCTATTTTTTTCCCTACTTTCAGCGCTTCGTGCTTCAGAATGACAATTCTCTTGCCAGCTTCACTTTTCCTTTCAAATAGCTTTCCAACGAAGCAGGAAAAAGAGATGTCATTCTGAACGGAGATTCGCGTAAGCGAAGCGAAGAATCTCCCGTCGGCTTCCAGAATGTTTGCAGAAGCTCTTGCCGAGATTCTGGTATTTGTCAGGAGATTGACTTTTACCGTGCTGGCGCACTGAAAAGTCAGCGCTTCGCGCTTCAGAATGACAGCTTTTACCGCGCTTCGCGCTTCAGTCTTTCCAGCAAAGCGGGAAATGCAGACAGGGGTTTTTGCCTTACATATCCGAGAGTTTAACCAGTTGCTCCTTGGCACTATGCAGCACAGCTACGACTTCTTTGGTGATTTCGCCGTTTTCATCAAAGACTGGTGTTTCCATTATGTTCTTGACAGTCTTGGCCAAGGCGCAGTTGATTCCCACCAACTGCTGCTGCTCGCTGATGTAAGTGGCAAAGTCGTTATTGGCTGCCACCAGCAATTCCAGGCTTTTTTCCGTGTCCACAAAAAGCTCGTCCAGTTCTTCCAGAACCCTGTGTTCCTCGTCCACGTTGCGGGCAATAACCCAAGCAGCCTGACGGGCCGCGTCCATAGCAGCAGCTGCTGCCTGTGCCTTTTCCAGATTGGTTTTGGCGTCAGCAAGACGCCCCTTCATCAGTTTATCGGCAATGAAACCGCCGCCCAGCAAGGCGGCTGGTGCAGCAATACCGGCACTCAAAACAACCATGCCGCCAGCCACGCCGAAACCGCCGCTGGCCAAGGTTCCTCCTCCCAGCCAAGCCAACGTCGCATTGGTGGCCGCTACGCCACTCAAAGAACTGATTGCTGTACCGGTGGATGCAGCGCCAAGGAGCATAACGCCCTTCGCAGCGCCAAACGCGACCAGA
>CAMNHX010000182.1 GCA_946539945.1 uncultured Desulfobulbus sp.
CAAGCCAGAGGGTTTCCGGGGCATGACGCCATGCCGTGAGCAGTTTGCACAGCTCCGTATAGCCCGACTTCTTTTCCCTGTGCTTGCGCTGCTCCTCTTGCAGGGCCAAAGCCTTGTTGAAGACCACCCGGCAAAACGGCACATGAGTCACTTTTGGAGACCATTGGGGCGCAGTTCATATTTCCATGCCTGAAATCGTTTCATGGCGGAAAAGGGGAGTCTGGTTTCCTTGTTTTGTGCAGAGGAGAGGATTTCTCTCTCTGTAGGCAAAGACAGGGGAAAAGGCAAGCTGGTTCGCGCTTTCCTTCCCCGCCCTGAAGGGCGGGGCTTGACGCGCTCCCAGGTCAGAACAGGCAAAGGCAGGAAGGTGACTCAAGGTGGCTTCAGCCCCGACAGACCCGGTTGCGCCCCGACTCCTTGGCCCTGTACAGGGCTTCGTCCACACGCTTCATAAAGGCTTGGGGGCTTTCGTTGGGCCGGTATCTGGCCACACCAATGCTGATGGTCACGTGGCTGCCGTCCGGCAGTAGCGGAGTGTCGCCGATGTTCTTGCGGATACGCTCCGCCACCAGGATGGCGTCCTCCAGTCGGGTTGCGGCCAGCAGGATAACGAACTCCTCACCGCCGATGCGTGCAGCCAGGTCCTTGGCCCGGCAGGAACTGCGCAGCATACCGGCAACCGCCTTGAGGATCATGTCGCCGTTGTCATGCCCGTAGGTGTCGTTGACCTGCTTGAAATGGTCAATGTCAGCCATGAGCATGCACATGGGAATCTGCTTGCGCTGGGCCAGATCCATCCCCAGAGCCAGATACTCCGCAAAGGGGCGGCGGTTGGCCAAGCCTGTCAGAGCGTCGGACCGGCTCATGTAGCGCAGCTTCTGCTGCACACGCTTGAGTTCCTCCACCTTGGCGGCCAGGTTACGCTTCAGGGCCACCTGTTCCGAGATGTCCACAATCATGCCCACTTCAGCCCAAGTACCCAAGGCCCTGTCGCCAAAGCCCTTGCTCCAGTACATGGCCTGTCGCTTGCCAGTGGGCGTGTCATACTCTGTGGCGTAGTGCCGCGCAATACCCTCACGAATGACTGTGGTGTCCTCCTCCTGATAGCGAATACGATCCTCCTCACTCAAGTGAAAGGCGTCTTCAAGCGTCCGGCCCAGCAGATTTTGCCGTTTGACGCCAAAAAACTCTTCGTAAGCCTTGTTGAACAGGCAGAAGCGCAGCTTGGCTGTTTTGGCAAAGATGGGCGTGGGCAGTTCGTCCACCAAAGACTCGTAAAAGGCCAACAGCTTGCGCAGACGCTGCACTTCCTCCTGCAAGGCGTTTTCGTCCGCAGTCAGTTCAGTCGACAGTTTGCGGCGATTGACCGCCGCTTCATTCTGGATCGCCACGTGTTTTGGATCTCCTGGGTTAAAGACTGACTGCGGTCTGGACAGTTTTTGCGCAGACCGGGGCCTCCCTGCCTCTTCTGGCGGCGGCGCTTCGTCCCATCCGGCGTCGTTCTGCCTGCCGGTTGTCAGAAAGCGCCACAGACGCGCCAAACACCGTACAACAAAGGATTCGTTTTCAAGATCCATGCGTCTTTTCTCGCTGAGCATCGTCGCTTTGACTTCCTCCCCTGAAGAACGGGGATTTCTACGGTGTTCAGGAGCAAGACAGCTCGTCTGCCGCCAGCGGCACAGGTGCGTCGCCCAGGTGGCCTGTTCCTGGCTCACCTGAACCATTCGAACTGTCCCGGCTCGTATCAAAGTCTGGCAAACGATCCGGACTCTTGTGAGCAATATGTTACATGGTTTCGCGGCAATTTGCCGCTTTCTTGTGCAGCTGAAAAGAATTTTCATTCACAGGAGCGCCGTGGCGCTCAAGCCGACAGATCGCGGAAAAGCTGGCGGGCAAAGTTCACCATGTCCCGGGCCGCCTCGGTGCGCAACATACCGGGCTTGAGATTGTCCGCGCTGATGCGCACCCGATCCAGGGCATCAGCGTCCTTGAAGATGCGGTAGGCTTCCAGCCAACCTCTGGCCGCCGCCCGGCTGCCAGCCTGCCGGATCAGGGCCTCCACGCCGTCCGCATCATCCTGGTCGTGCCAGGTCATAAGGCTGGCGGCCCTCTGGGAATAGGCCAGCCCCTGGTCCCGACAGAAGGCAAGGTAATAGTAGGCTGCCCGGGCGCCGTGCCCCTGATCACTGCCCTCGTTCCTGCGGCGGGTGTCGTGGAAGATGGCGGCCTGCGCCAAGGCATCTTCCACATCCTCGTACCGCATCCGCTGGGCAAGGGTAAGCGCCAGAACCAGGACCCGGGCGCAGTGCGGGGCTGTATGCAGGCGGCTGTCCTTCAGGCTGAACTCAAGATGGTCTTCCATGTAGGCACACCAGAAAGCGGCCTTTTCGGCAATGGCCGCGTGTTCTGCTTTGAGCAAAACCTGTTCCAGTAGCATGTTTCTCCTCCACGCGCAAAGATTGCAGACGCTTCCCGAATACTGCGGGAGGCAGGCGTTCTTACCAGTTGGTAGCAATGTCCAGCATATAGGGATTGCGCCGGGCAAAGGCTCCAGTGTCGCAGACAATCCCTGGCCCGCGAGAAGTAGCCACAAGGGAACCTCTGGGATGTACTTTATAGTTGGCCGCAACCATGACATACTTGCCCAGCATCTTGCAACCATCAGACCGTACCCAGTAATCCGAGCGCGAGAAGCCGTACTTCCGCATATCCCGGACAATGTGCGCCATGTTGAAGTTGTAATAGCTTTCCTTGCCCGATGGCCCCTGATTGATACCCTTGGCCTTGGTCAAGACGCCGCCCCGGTACAGAGGATTGGTGGCCACTGAAAAGCGCCCTTCCCGAACCAACCTGGGTCTGTGGGACACGCCCCGAGTCCTCTTGTTCTGGCCTTTCCCGGCTCTTTCCTTTTTCCGGTCCGCGTTCTGCATGGCAGCGCTTTTTTGGGTACGGGATTTTTTGCTTTGAAACTTGTGCCGGTGATCCTTGGTCTGTGTCGTGACTGAAGTGTTGCGGGAAGCGGCGCAAAGCGGCGGCGGTACTGTCCAGACCAGCAGGAAGAAGAGAGGCAGACAGACAGCAAGCGCACGACAGGAAAGACGGATAGCTTTGTTTGGCATATTTTATTCCTGTTCAAAATGGATACTGGGATTGATGATGCAATTTTCCATTACTCTCTCATAAAGTTTCCAAAAGAGAACAAAAAAGTATAACATGATGACAACAATATCTCAATTTTCTTGGTTCCTAGACGTTTCAGGTATTATCAGGTAACTCAATTTAGGGAGGTTGGAAATCTCAATGTTTTCCGCCGTCTCTCTCTTTCCGTTTTCTATACTTTTTCGATGTCTCACTGCATAATTATAAAGATAATTGGAATATTATAAAAACTAGAGCATTTCCGTTTTGTCTTTTTACTACTTTCACCGCTTCTCTGGAAAGCCTGAAGCGTGAAGCGGTGATGATTCTCCTGTAACCTTTTTGGTATGCCTCATGAAATGCTTCGCTTTGTTCAAGAGACAGCATGGTGGTTGAAAGATCAAAGTGAAAATGTTCTGGTCAGGCCCTGTTTTGCAACAAGTCCTTGGAAACTCGGTACAACAGACGGTACTTCCGGCAGATGCACGGAAGTCCTGCCGAAAAGGTCAGAAAGTATGGGGCGCAGGAACAAGCGCCTGTGCCCCACTTGCAGAAGAAAGGTCTCACCGGGCAGAAGCCCCACGAGCGCGAGCCAGAGTGCGCAGACCGTATTCGCCTGCGCCATGCAATGCGACCTGCCGGTCAAGAATGAGGCGCACCGGAATCTGACCCAGCAAGGAAGATCTGTGGTTGCGGGTAAAAATACGCATAAACCGATCCTGATGCAAAAAGGGCTGGAGTTGCAGAGCAAAGCCGCCCCCCAGATACAGGCCACCCAGAGACAGGGTTTTCAGCGCCAGATTGGCCGCTTCGTCAGCAAGAATGTCGCACAGCAGACGCATGGTGTTCATCGCCACCCCACAGACCCGCTTGCCTTCCACTGCCCGCCGCGCCGCCTCCACAATGACTGGAGTTGGATCTTCCGCCTGGTTCACCTCGTTGGCCAACCAGTCAGGCACAGTGTGGCGGGTTCCCATGAAGGCGAAGAGCCGGGGAACTGCCAGCCCGGAACACACGTCTTCCACAGAAACGTGTTCCTGCGCTTGCAGCATGAAGGCCAAAAGCGCTATCTGTTCCTCGTTGCGAGGCGCAAAGGAGGCATGGCTACCCTCGGAGGCGCAGGGTAGCCAGCTTGAGTCGTCTGGCTGGGGCACGAGAAAAGCTTCGCCCAGACCTGTTCCTGGGGCTAGCACGGCCTGCACAGCCCGCGCCTGCGCTGTGCCACTGTTGAGGACACCCAGACTGTGGCTGTCCAGATGGGGCACAAAGAGGGCTGTGGCTACCAGATCGTTGATCAGACGCACCTGGGTGAAGCCGTGGCGCTGCTCCAGCGCCCGTGCGTCTAGCCTCCAGTTCAGGTTGGT
>CAMNHX010000183.1 GCA_946539945.1 uncultured Desulfobulbus sp.
GCGGATGTTGATGTCGTTTTTGGCCAGAATAGACGTGATTTCTGCCAGACGGCCTGACTTGTTTTCCAGAAAAACCGCAAGCTGTTCAACCAGCATAAGACCTCCGAAAAGATGAGGGGAACCCGGGGAGTTCCCGGTTTGCGCGTTGCGAGTTACGAGTTGCGCGTTGCGAGTTACGCGTTGAAAGTTCCCAACTCGCAACTCATAATCGCCCTATTGGGCAACCGCTACCCGACCCGCGTGAAAAGCCTTCTTGTTGACCTCACGGAAGGCTGCTTTCACGGTGCGGTCAATCACCTCAAGGAAGAGCGCCTCTTCAAGTCCCAGAAAGGCGGACAAAGCGCCCACCATAACCACGTTGACCGTTTTCAACTCGCCCAGTTCCTGCGCAGCGGCAAAGGCGTCCACAGCCTTCACTGCAAGGCCCCGGCTGCCCAACTCGTCCAGCACAGTGTCCGGGTAGGCCGCCTTGCCCAGGGCCACGCTCGGCGGCGGCAGTTTCTGGGTATTGACCACGACCACACTATCTTTGTGCAGATAGGGCAGGTAGCGGGCTGCCTCCAGCATCTCAAAGGCCACCAGAATGTCTGCCCGACCAAGCTCAATCAGTGGGGAATAGACCTTTTTGCCGTAGCGCAGATGCGCCTCCACAGAGCCGCCCCGCTGGGCCATGCCGTGGACCTCGCTCTTTTTGGCGTCAAAGCCCTTGGCCAAAAGCGCGTGCGCCGTGAGTTCGCTGGCAAGAAGAATGCCCTGACCGCCTACCCCGCAGAAAAGAATGTTGCCCTGTGCGTTCATGCCTGTTCCTCCCGGCGCGTGATGGCTTCAAATTTGCACACCGAGGCGCACTGACCGCAGCCGTTGCACTGCACCTCGCTGATGGCGGCAAAGCCCTGCTGTTTTTCCTTG
The DNA here is from genome assembly GCA_946539945.1 of uncultured Desulfobulbus sp. Taxonomy (GTDB): domain Bacteria; phylum Desulfobacterota; class Desulfobulbia; order Desulfobulbales; family Desulfobulbaceae; genus Desulfobulbus. The sequence continues at coordinate 910 of CAMNHX010000183.1, forward strand.
TAACCACGCGCCTTGGCCTCTTCTGGCGCAAGCGGCGTCCAGCTTATGGCAGGACAGCCCATCTGCACGCAGAGTGAGCAGCCTGCGCAGTTCTCTGTTTTGGTGTAATAGATCGGCTTTTTGCGGCGGCGCTCCTCTGGCAAGAGCACGCAGGGCGCACGGCTGATGATGACGGAAAGCCCCTCTGCCTCCAGTTCAGCCTTCAGGGCCTTTCGCGTTGCTTCCACGTCATGCGGGTTGACCACCACCACCCGCTGGACGCCCACAGCCTCGCAGAGTTTCTCCAGATTGAGCGCAGGCGCGGCCTGACCCCGGATGTTCTGACCACTGGCCGGGTTGTTCTGGTGTCCGGTCATGGCTGTGATGCGGTTGTCCAGAATGATGACCGTGTGGCTTGCGCCGTTGTACACCGCATTCAGCAGCCCGGTGATGCCGGAGTGCATGAAGGTGGAGTCACCCAGAACCGAGACCAGCTTTCCCTTGCCTGCCTCGCCCAGGGCCTTGCCCATGCCGTGGGCCACGGTGACAGAAGCGCCCATGCAGACGCAGGAGTCCATGGCGGCCAGCGGCGGAATAGCGGCCAAGGTGTAACAGCCAATGTCGCCAGACACAAAGACATCCTTCATCCGGGAGAGGGCAAAGAAAATGCCCCGGTGCGGACAGCCTGCGCAGAGGTTCGGGGGCCGGGGCGGCAGGTCCAGGGCGGGAAACAGTTCTCCCACGCTTTCCGGGACCAAAGCCTTGCGCACAAGAGAGGCGTTCAGCTCGCCAATGGCCGGGATGCAGTCCTTGCCGTGGCAGGCAATGCCCAGGGCCTTGATCTGGGTTTCCAGAAAGGGATCAAGCTCTTCCACAACAACCAGCTCTTCCACTGTGGCGGCAAAGGCGCGGATCTTCTTTTCCGGCAAGGGCCAGACCATGCCCAACTTCAGGACCGGCGCATCCGGGAAGACCTCCCGGACGTAGTTGTAGGACACGCCCGCGCAGATGAAGCCGCGCTTGCCTGTGCCCGGCTCAATGCGGTTTTCCGGCAGCGTTTCCGCCAGTTCCAGCAGCCGGGGCCACTTGTCTGCAATGGCCTTGCGCCGCATCCTGGCCCGGGCCGGCAGCATGACCTGCTTGACCGGATTCTTATTTAAGGCTGGCGCAGGACCTTCCTGCCGCGTGCCCGGAATGACCACACCTTTCACATGGGCCAGCCGGGCGGTAATGCGGAAGAGGACCGGCGCATCCATCTCCTCGCTGATGCGATAGGCAGTGTGCATCATGGCCCTGGCCTCTGCCGGATCAGAAGGCTCCAGCATGGGCATTTTGGCAGCCAGAGCATAGTGGCGGTTATCCTGCTCGTTCTGGGAACTGTGCATTTCTGGGTCATCAGCGGTGATCACCACCAAACCGCCTTTCACGCCCGTATAGGCGGCAGTGAAGAGTGGGTCTGCGGCCACGTTGACACCCACGTGCTTCATGGTGGCAATGGCCCTGGCTCCGGCAAAGGACGCGCCAATGGCGACTTCAAGCCCCACCTTTTCGTTGGGTGCCCATTCGGTGTACACCTCCGGGTAAGCGGAGAGGTGTTCCATGATCTCTGTGGACGGCGTGCCCGGATAGCCGGAACCCACGCGCACGCCCGCCTCCCAGGCGCCACGCGCAATGGACTCGTTGCCGGAAAGCCAGAGTTTTTCTTCTGTTGTTGCCATGCTCAAATGCTCCCTGTTGATATGTGCCTTTTTACTGCGCCGGAAGAGCGGCAGCATTCCGCACCCAGACCGCCTTGCCCTCAAAGCTGTCCCTGCTGACGCTGGCTGCGGCAGCTACCAGTTCTGTGGACTGCATCAGCGTGATGATTTCCCGGACCAGCGCACCGTTGCCACCAACAAAAGGAGTCAGCAGAGAGACCAATGGCTGGGTCCTGACCGCGATCTGTGCAGGCTGGCAGAGCAGGGCGCTGTTGTTGGCGCTGGTGAAGCGGGAAGCCATGTCTGGCCCCAGTCTGGCGGCCAGGTCTTCTGGCAGGGACTGCCTGTCCTTTGCCGATACAGCCAGCAGGCTCTGCACGGATTCCTGTTTGCTGCCCAGGGCGAGCAGGTCTGCATTCAGCCCCAGGGCAGGAAAGACCTTGAGTCCAAGCTGGACCGGCACAGGCCAGACCCAGAGCTGCCCTGCCTCGATCTGCTGCTGTGTGCCGGTGATGTCGTTTTCTGCCAAGGCCCGGTTCAGCGCATTGACCAGTTTCCCGGCGTTTTCCTGATTGCGGACGCCTGCCAGAACAGTCAGGTCAGGCAGGGGCAAGAGCGGGTTGGCATCCAGACCGTTCAGGACCAGACCGCAACGTGGCCCCAGGGCAGTGGCCGCCTCTTCCAGCGACATGGCCAGGTTTTGCCGTGTCCAGTCCTGCGCAAGGGCATAAGCGTCCGCATCCTCGGCAGCCCAGAATTTGAGCAGGGTTTCCGGTTTGCCAAAAAGGTTCCACGCAAAGAAAAGCGTGTTCAGGGAGACCGGAGCCAGGGCAGTGCCGCTGTTCAGGCTTTCGTCCACCGTGCCCTGAAGCAAAGGGTGCAGGGCTTCGTAACGGAAGCGCAGGCGGCTGTTGTTTTCCAGCCCGCTCTCCGTGGTCGCGGTCATATCGTAGCCATAGTCCAGTCCGTCCCACCAGCGGGCGCTTTCCTCGTCCAGCTTGAGCAGCAGACTGTGCAGGACCTGCAGATTGTAGAAGCTGGCCTGTCTGGCTGCCGCAGAAGGGGTTTTCCGCCAGAAGGCGCTGGCCTCCTGATAACCTGCCAGACTGCCCAGACTGTTCCCGGATTGCTGCGCCCGGACTCCTGCCAGTATGGGGGCGCTGTCTGCGGCCAGCATGAGTACCTTGCCGCTGGTCCAGGCGTAGAGGTCAAAGGCTTGGCCGTTTTTGGCAATCCTGATGTGACTCAAGTCCACGTCCTCCACCTTTTCCCTGGTAACAGAGACGTTCTGCCCTTGGGTAGTCTCTGTTAAAAGTCCTGCCAATTCGGTCAGGGGCGCAACCATCGTGGTGGCGTACACGGCCAGGGAGCGCTGCACAGCAACCTCCGGGTTCTGTTCCAGCAGGGCCGGGTCTGGCGGCAGGACGACAAGCGTCAGATCATCACCGAACACGGCGCGAAAGACCGGATGGGTGAAAAACCCGGCAACGCTGTCATGGAACTCATCATAGCTGCTCAGGAGTTCCGGATCGCTTTGGGCCGCGTCCCGCAGGATCCCGTGCATCGTGTCCTTGGCAAACAGATGGCCCAGGGGTGTGGACGCAAAGTTTGCAGCGACCTGGTCCAGATGGATGAACGTGCTCACCATCAGCGCATTGGCAGGAATAAAGGCAGCCAGATCGTCCTGCACGCTTTCCTTGCCGCGCTGCTGATACGCAAAAAACAGTATTCCGGCCAGCAGACAGAGCGCTGCAGCCAGAACAAGACCCAATTTTTTCATTGTGTTCCTAGTTTGGATGATCCGGCAGAGAGCGCCTCTGCCGAGGGATGGATATATGCCTTGCCAACGCCGCGTGAATGTAGCCGCTTTGCCGGGCTACTTCAAGCATATCGTCACTGTCCGAGAGTCACTC
>CAMNHX010000184.1 GCA_946539945.1 uncultured Desulfobulbus sp.
AATACAGCGCTGCGGGTTGAGTTCTGTTTTTGAGCAGCCGTTCAAGCTGCAAACGTTGTTCGGCAGAGGCCACAATCTGCTTCCCTGGGCGTCCCATCGGTATCCTCCTTGGCTGAAAAATGGGAGAATACATTCAAGAAAATAATTTCGCAACTAGACACTAGCTTAATGACATTACTTCTCAAAGACCGGGTGACCTGAACTTCAAGAGGGGCCATTCTCCGCAAGAAAGCCGTTCTGATAGCGTTTGGGCTGCACACCGTAGCGTTCCAGAAAGGCGCGGGAAAAATGGCTGGGCGTGGCAAAACCGCACTCATAGGCTACCTCGGTGACGCTCTTCCGGCGGTCTTCCAGCATCTTGCGGGCACATTCCAGCCGTTTCTGACGCAGTACGCCAAAAACCGTATCCTGGTGCAAGGCCCGGAAAAGCTGGTTGAGCCGTGTATGAGTCAATCCCACCTTTTTCGCCAGTTCACAGAGCGAAGGCGGCCCGGCCATATTGTGCAGCAGAATGGCATAGGCTGTCTGCGCAGCAGCCAGTTCAGCCGACGTGATCCGGCCAGCTCCGGCCTCTTCCGCAGAGTCAAAAAGGCGAAGCTGGTTGTACAGCAACTCCATCCCCTTGTACTCCAGGAAGACCTGTTCCAGTCCGCTCTTCAGAAGGGGACAGGAAACGATCTCTTGCAGCGTCATCTCCAGAGGCAAGGGCAACACATCCTCCTGATGAAAGGCGCTTTGCACTGCGCCGTCCACCAGATTTCTGACGCAGGAGCGGCAGGAGCTTCCGCAAGGCTCGCAGCAGGTATGACGACAGGTTGCAGAGCGGGGGCACATCAGGTCTTGCAGCGCCTCCGGCGAAAACAGGAGCGCCAACATCCGCATGGAACCGCGTTCAGCCGCGATGCTGGTACGCTCCGCACCGGGCACATAGGACACGGCATATTTGCGGGCGCGAACCTGCCCGGTAACGGCAGGCTCATCGTCCTTTTCCATGCTGATGCGGGCGCAACCTGAAAGGCAGTAGAAAAATTGCACCGGCGACTTGTCCCTGCTGTACGCAAAGCGCAGCGTCTTTACCGAGGGCTGCTTTTGCACCAGAAGCCGGACGCCGGGCCGGATCTGCTGTTCGCGCCAGTCTGGATCGGCATTTTGCGCCATCGGCAGGAATTGCACTGGACCGGAGCAGACAGTCCCGGTGCTTTCATCTGGAGATGATGAATAGGAATACATGACTTTCTTCTCCGATTTACAAAGCCCCGCGCCGCGTCCAGACGTGGTGGGCCACCAGAACACCAAAGGCAGCGGCAGTGAAGACATGGGCCTTTTCACTGCCCATGAAGCCCAAGGCCGTACTCACGCCCAGAGCGGCTATCAGGGCACGATTTTCCAGCTTGCGCGGTGAAACGCCAGGCAGGAGTTGTGGCAAGAGTCCGGACACATCCCGCCGGATCGCGGGCAGAGCCTCTTCCAGCGCCTTGCACAGCGCCAGAACCGTGCTTTCCGTACTCTCTGGCTGATCCAGAAACACCAGAAGCGACTCCCGCCCCTGCCGCACTTCCTTGACCAGGCTTTGCGCCTCCAGAACTGCCAGTGCCTTGGCCCGCCCCGCTGCTGTTCCCAAAGCCGGATGACGAAAACGAACCCGGCCTGTCATTACATGCGCCACATACGCCGGAAAGAGCATCATGTTTTCCTCCCTGTTTCTTCCTGTCTTTTTGCTTGACACAGTTTCTCTCTCAAGTGTAAACACTGTTAGCTTTACCTAAAATTTGCTTTAACGTCAAAATGAATTTGTGTCAATTCAGAAAAAAATTCAAGAAAAACAAGAGAATTCACCCTATAATAGCCGGTTTGGAGCCAGGGTACAGTTGTGCTCCAACTTTTGAAACCAGCAGCCTCCCAGGCAGGGGCTGCAACAGAGACCATTTCCAGGAGGAAAACAATGAACGATGGATTGCGGTTTGGACTCTACTTTTTGGGCGGCATGGTTGTGGGCGCTCTGGGCGCGGTGGCTGTGAGCAGGGGCAAGCTGGATGTCAGACCGGTTGCCGCAGACCTGCTCAGCCGGGGCATTGACGTGAAAGATGCCCTCATGGGCAAGGTGGATGCGCTCAAGGAAGGCATGGAAGACTTGGCCGCTGAAGCGCGGCAGGCTTCGGAGAAGCGCAGGGAAGCCAAAGCCTCTGAAGCCTGAAACTCCTTGGACACCAAGTGGCCCTGCGATGCCCTGGCGCGTCGCAGGGTTTTTTTTGAGAACCGCAAAGGCCCGAGGAGGGCTGAAGATGACCTTTGTTATTGTGCATGAACTCACGGGTCTGGGCGGCGAGCGTCCGGGCCGTATCAGGCTCCGTGCGAACCGGCCTTTCACCCCGACCCAGGCCGCTGCCCTGCGCCAGAAACTGGACCAACTTGACAACGACGGCATAGAACTTGTGCAGATCAATGGCCGTTCCGGCAGTGTGCTGCTCCGCTATGCCGACGAGTCCAGCCGCACGGCAGCCCTGCTCTGTCTGGCAGTATCTGCGCCCTTGCCTGCGCCAAAGGCAGAAAATGCCGCGCCAGCCGAAACCGGGATCAGACCGGCCAGTCCTGTCTGGCCGCTCTTGCGCTTCTTTGTCCTGCGTCCCTTGATGCCCACAATCTGGCGCATGGTGAGCGCGATCTGGGCAGCCCTGCCCTTTCTGATCAAGGGTATGCGGGCCTTGCTGCAAGGCAGACTCAACGTGGATGTGCTGGATGCTTCAGCCATTCTGGTCTCGCTTCTGCTGCGTGACTTCCGCACAGTCTCGGTGCTGACGCTCCTCCTGGGGCTGGGCGATATGCTGGCCGCGTGGACCCGTTACCACTCCCTGAACTCCCTGGCTGACAGCTTGAGTCTGAACGTGCAGAACGCCTGGCTGCTTCGGGACGGCAAGGAAGTCCTGGTTCCGCTCTCTGAAGTACAGGAAGGCGATCTGATGGTTCTGGCAGATGGCGCATCCATTCCGGTGGACGGCATTGTGGAAGAGGGCGTGGCTGTGGTGAACCAGTCCACCATGACTGGTGAGCCTTTGGGCGTGACCCGGGAAAAGGGCGGTGCGGTCTTTGCGGGCACTGTGGTTGAGGAAGGTCGCATCGTGGTGCGCGTGACCCATCGGGGCGACCAGACCCGTTATCGGCAGGTGGCAGCCTTTATTGAGGAATCCGAAGCCCTGAAGGCAGGCGTGCAGGGGAAAAGCGAGCGTCTGGCTGATATGGCTGTGCCCTTTACCTTTGCGCTGGCTGCCCTGGTTTGGGCCTTTACCCGGGATTTCCGGCGCATGGCCGCAGTGCTTCTGGTGGACTACTCCTGCGCACTCAAGCTGGCAACGCCTCTGGCGGTTCTGGCAGCCATGCGGGAAGGCGCAAACCAGGGCATTGTCATCAAGGGCGGGCGCTATCTGGAAGCCTTGAACGAGGCAGACACCGTGGTCTTTGACAAGACCGGCACGCTCACCAACGCCTGTCCGCAGGTGGCAGAGGTTTTTGCCGTGCGGGGACGCAAAAAGAGCGACGTGTTGCGGGTCATGGCCTGTCTGGAGGAGCATTTTCCGCATCCCGTAGCCCGGGCTGTGGTGAACAAGGCGCTGGAAGCCAACCTGAAGCACGAGGAAGAACACGCGCAGGTGGAGTATGTGGTGGCGCACGGCGTGGCCTCCTTTTTGCACGGCAAGCGGCTTCTGGTGGGCAGCCGCCACTATGTGGAGACTGACGAGCATGTGGATCTGTCGCCTTTGGCCAAGACCATTGAACGCCAGACAGCCTTGGGCCGCTCTCTGCTGTATCTGGCAGAAGACGGCAAGATCGCTGGTCTCTTGGCGATTGAAGACCCCATGCGGCCTGAAGCTGCAGAGGTGGTGGCCGGTCTGCGCCAACAGGGGATTTCCCGCATCCTGATGCTCACTGGCGATGACGAGCGCACCGCCCGGGCGATTGCGGCGCGGGTGGGCATTGAGGAGTTTCGCGCCCAGATTCTGCCTGCGGACAAGGCAGGCATTGTGCAGGAGCTGACCGCACAGGGCTGCCGGGTTCTGATGGTGGGTGACGGCATCAACGATGCGCCCGCGCTGTCAGCCTCCCACGTGGGTCTTGCTATGGTTGACGGCACTGCCTTGGCCCGCGAGGTGGCCAATGTGCTGCTCACGCGGCCTGACCTGCACGGCATTCTGACAGCCCGGCGACTGGCCAAAAGCACCTTGTCCCGCATTCACGTCAACTTTGCGGCAGCGCTGGCGCTGAACAGCCTCTTTCTGGTAGGCGGTTTGCTCATGCTGTTGCCGCCGGGGCTATCCGCCTTGCTGCACAACCTGACAACCCTGGGTGTCTCGCTGAACGCCATGCGTCCCCATCTGAAGCGGGCTTGAACTGTTTACTTGAAATTTAGAGCAATTCTGCTTTCACTTTTTATGTCATGCTGAGCGAAGCGAAGCATCTCCTGCCGTCTTCCCGGTATTCTCCATGAGATTCTTCAGCGCTTCGC
>CAMNHX010000185.1 GCA_946539945.1 uncultured Desulfobulbus sp.
CTTCCTCAATGGCCTGCATCCCCTTTTCCCGGTCGCCCATCAGGTGCAGGGCCAGACCCAGATGCACCAGAGACAGCCCGGAGGCGGCAGAACCCCGACTCTGAAAGAGCTGGCGCAGGGTGGAGAGCGGCGCTTTGGACTCACGGGCCAGCACATAGGCCGCATAGCTCAAGCTCTGGAAGGTCTCGCAGGGTTCGCGGACAGCAGAGTCAGTCTCCTGCGACCGGCAGGACTTGCCAGAAACTTTCCCCACCTTCTTTTGCAGGTTTTTCAGCAGGTAGGCCATGACCTTGTCCTGGAGTCCGGCAGGAACCTCAAAGCCCTGGTCCCGTGCATCCTGCAGGAAGTTCGCCACATAGGCAGAGAGCCAGATTTCAGGCTTGCCGCCGCTCCACAGGTTGAAGCCGCCTTCAGTGCCCTGAGCTGCTGCCAGCTTGCCCATGGACCGGGCCACAATCTGACTGCGCTTGTCCGGCTCAAAAGCCTTCAGTCCCAGTTCACGTGCCTGATCCGCATCGATGAAGAGGTGAGGATAGGTGGTGCTGGTGGTCTGCTCCACACAGCCATAGGGATACTGCAAGAGACCCCGAATGGCGCTTTTCACGTCCAAAGGCGGCTGGTCAGAGAGGTTCAGATGGGCCAGCAGGGTTTGCGGCAACAGACCGCCAAGCTCTTCTTCCCGCAGGTTGATGCGGCTGTTGGGCGCAATTTCCCGGAAACGCCGGACCTGCTTCTCCGGGGTGAGGGGCTTCACCTCCACGGCAAAGCTGCGGTCCAGGTTGATAGGGCCTTCCCCGGTCTGACCCTGGACCTGCACGCGCAGGTCAGAAAGCCCCAAGAAGTGTCGTTCAGCGCTCAAGGGGAAGCGCAGAACCCGCTTTTCCTGATCCTCCAGATGCAGCTCCTGTTCCGGCTTTGAAGCCAGAATGCCTGCTGCAGGCGGAATGCGTACCTGGACAATGGCCGGACCACCAGAGAGGTTGTGCAGATCAAGGGCTACTGTGGCCTCGTCGCCCATGTTCATGAAGCGCGGAGTGGAGAGTTCGGCAATCAGGGGTGCGGCCACGATCACCTCCCGGTCGCCAGAACCGTAGCTGTCTGCAGTGGCAACCACTGCCATGAGGCGCAAGGTCCCGTTGAAGTCTGGCACAGGCAGAGTCACCGTGGCCTTGCCCTCGGCATCCAGCTTGACCGGACCAGAGAAGAGATCCACCAGCCGAACCTTTTTGGGCAAGCCGCTGGTGGTCTTGGGCGTGGCATCACCGCCAAAGCGCAGGCGGCCCTTCTGGCCTGCCATCTTTTCAATCAGACGGCCATAGACATCGTGCAGGTCTGGTCCGTAGCGCAACTGACCAAAGAAAAAGGCAAAGGGATCCGGCGTGGCAAAGCTGGTAATGTTGAGAATCCCCAGATCCACTGCGGACAGGGTCAAAAGCGCCTCCTTTCCTGCTGCACCCGGAACCTGAACCTGCACGCGCATGTCCTGTTCCGGCTTCATCTTGTCTGGCGCTTCCAGACTCACGGTCAGACGGCGGTTTTCGCGTTCCAACGGCAGGGGCGCAATGCCCAGGGCACGGGCTGGCGTGACCCGGTCGCCCTCACTGCCGGGACGGAGCACCATCACAGTGACGTAAAGATCATGGCTGGTCCAGGAGGCATCCACAGGAATGGGCAAGGTCAGTCCTTTTTCCGGCATGGCCAGACGCCTGATCCAGAGCGTGCTACCCCCGCCTTCCACAGTCACCAGGGCCTCGCCCGCGTGCGGCGGGGTAATGGTCAGTTGCGCGGTATCCTGCCCTTCACGATAGGCAGGCTTGTCCAGTTTCAGGCTGACCTTGTCAGGACGCTGGCCCTGCTCTTCCTCACCCTTGGCGCTCCAGCCCGCATAAAAGCGGTACTTCAGGGTTTGCCCGCTTTCCGGATCGCTGATCTCCAGCCGGTAACGGCCATAGGCAACCGGTACGGTGACAGTGCCGCGCTGACCTGCATTCAGGCTGATCTGCGTGGTGCTGACCAGTTCCTCGCTTTCTGTGAAGCCGGAGTTCCAGCCCCGCTCATCGTCATAACGCCAGTAGTAGTGACGGTTTTCCTGAATGAGCCGCACTGGCAGGCCAGAGGCTGCCAAGAGTTCGCCCTGCTGATTGGCCCGCACCACCTCAAACTGGGCAGGTGCGCCCTCCTTGGCATAGTCGCCTGCAAAGAGGGGCCGCACACCGATAAGCGTTTCCGCAGGCCAGACGACCCTTTCCAGACTGCGCACCACCGGTCTGCCGCCGTTTTCCAGCAGGCTGAAGGTGCTTTGCACAGCAATGGGCGAATGCCGGTTCTTGGCAGAATCCAGACTGACCTGGACCCTGGCTTTGCCGCTCTCGTCCAGTTGCTGTTCCGACAGTTCATGGCGTTCACGCAGGCTGTCCTCCTTGACATCGCCAAAGACAAAGCCAGGAAGCTGCTGTTCCAGAGGATTCACCTTGCGGCTGAACTGGACCACGCCCAAAAGCCGGTTGCCGCTGGCTGGTGCGCCGTAGAGATACTGACCTGTCACCTGCACTTCCAGACTCTTTTCAGCCTTCAGCCCGTTCTCTGGCGCTTTCAGGTTCAGCTTCATGCGTTCAGGCAAGAACTCTTCCACGCCAAAGCGGAAGACCGTGGCAGCAACCGTGTCTGCCGGATCAGCCCGCAACTCCAGCTGCCAGAAGCCGGTGGGCGCATCCAGCGGCAACTCAACACGCTCGCGATAGTAGCCGGGAAGCTGGCCCGGTTTCCAGAAGGCAGTGAACTGCTTCTTGCCGTCCGGTCGTTTGAGTACTGCCTGGACCGGCAGAGGCCCCAAGGAGCGACCGTCTGCATCCCGTGCCAGCACAGAGAGTTCAAAGGTTTCGCCGGGCCGGTAGAGATCGCGACCAGACCAGGCAAAGAGCCGCACCGGCTTGCCCGGATTGCCCTTGATCGCGTATTCAGACAGGTCAAGGGCTGGTTCCTTCAGGGCGATCATGGCCACCTGATTGCCCTTCTGCGCCTGAATGACCTTGGCCTCTGCTGGCAGACTGGCAAAGTGGGCGCGTCCTGTGGCGTCAACCACTGCCTTGGCAAGCTGGCTGCCCTTGCTGTCCAGCCAGCGCACGCTCACGCCAGACACTGCCTTGCCTGAAGTCAGAGAACTGACATAGACATCCGCGCTCTTCTCAAAGATCCGGGCGTGCAGCCCCAGATCGCTCACGTAGAAGTAGGTGGTCTGATACTCATAGCCAAAGCGACCGGGCTGACTCATCACGGCCACATACACTCCTGGAACAGCCAGTTCCTTGATCTCCTCAACTGGCAGAAAGGTCACAGCCCGACGGTTGGCCTTGCTTTCCGTGACAAAGCGGTTGAGATAGACGCTGTCTGCCATAGCGTGCAGCCGGTCCAGGTCCCAGCGGTCCACTGCGCCACGCAACTTGAGTTCGCTGCCCCCGGTCTTGCCAGCCAGAACCTTGTCCAGAAAGACAAAGATCTGGTCCTCCCGCACGCGGAAAAACTGCACATCCACCTCTGGCACATTGACCGTCACCACGGGCAGACCGCCGTTTTGCCGGGCAGGCAGGACCATGCCCCGGCTGGCAAAGTAGTAGGCCGGACTGACCGGACTGGTCAGCACGGAAAACCTCTTTTCCGTGCCCAACTGGTGTCCTGCCTTGTCGCTTAAACTGGCCTGGACCTGTACGCTGTATTTGGTTTGCGGCGTGATGTGCGGGAAAAAGAGCATACGCGGGTTGTCGCCCACAACCCACTTACCCTGAACCGGTGCGCCTGCGGGCAGAGGCTCTGTTGTTTCTGTAATCTTGCCCTGCTGGTTTTCGGCCTCATCCCCTTCGCCGTTTTCGCCGTCCTCTTCATCGTCGCTGTCTTCCGCCTTCCTGACTGCCTCTGTGCCTTCTGGTCTGGTGACGCGAACCAGGGCATCATACGAGACCTTGGGATCCAAGGGTTCGGTAAAGGTGAGGGCCAGGGCAGGCGAGCCGTCAAGCTCCTGTTCGGTCAGGCTGATCAGCGCAAACTCGCCAGCCACTCGCGGCAGGTCCGGCAGGACAGCCAGTCCTTTTTCCTGCTGCCCGCCTCTCTTCACAGGCTGCAACCAGTAGTCCCGCCAGCCTGCTGCCGCAGTGCCCACCATCAGCATGATCCCTGCAGCCAAGGCAAGGACCAGCCCCATTTTTCTTGTCCTTCTCATGTACATCTCCTGAAAAGAATGCGCGTTTTGAACGGTCCAAGGGCCGTCCGCCAGTTTTGGCCTGTTTTGCCGTATTCTGCCTCGGCTTGCAAGGGCTTTGCGCAGGATTGAAATACCGGAGAGCGGTCCATGTGACTGCGTGCGGATTCTGCTTTCATCTGCGTCTAGTGTCTAGTTGCAAAAATAATCACTGTAAAAATTTGCGATGAAATTTAGAGCGTTTCCGTTTTCATTTTAGAAGTTTTGCCCTTCTGGGATGAAATAC